>JALYNB010000088.1 GCA_030773395.1 Actinomycetota bacterium | reverse complement strand
CGGGTGCGCCGCGCCGAGTCTAGGTGGGCGGGAGGGGGGCAGCGCCGTGGCGGCGGGAGGGGCGGCCGTCCCGTCCACAAGCGCGGTTCGGCCGGCTGGTAGCCGATCAGTAACCGAGCAGCAGGTGCGCCGCCCGGTAGCAGAGCGCCGCCACGAGCGCCGCCATGGGGATCGTCAGCACCCACGCGGTCACGATCGTCCGGGCCACCCCCCAGCGCACCGCGGAGAACCGCCGGGTCGCGCCCACCCCCATGATCGAGGTGGTGATGATGTGGGTCGTCGAGATCGGCGCCGCGAAGACGAAGGCCGTCGTGTAGAGGACGCCCGCCGCCGTGGTCTCGGCGGCGAACCCCCGCGCCGGGTCCAGCTCGATGATGCGCCGGCCGAGCGTGCGCATGATCCGCCACCCGCCCGCGTAGGTACCCGCGGAGATGGCCCCGGCCGCGGCGAGCACCACCCACAGGGGGATGTCGTCGTCGGTCTGGTAGCCGCCGGCGATCAGCGCCAGCACGATCACGCCCATGGTCTTCTGCGCGTCCTGCAGGCCGTGGCCGAGCGCCATCGCCGACGCCGACAGCACTTGCGCGGAGCGGAACCGCCGGTTGACCCGGGTGTAGTTCGACCGGCGGAACGCCCAGAGGATCGCGAGCATGAGGAGGAACGCGATACTGAAGCCGACCACCGGGCTCAGCACCATGGGGATCACGACCTTGTCGACGACCTGGTCCCAGCGCACCGTCGTCGCCGAGGCGAGCCCCGCACCGACGAGCCCGCCGATCAGCGCGTGGGACGACGAGCTCGGCAGTCCGAAGTACCAGGTCAGCAGGTTCCAGGTGATCGCCCCGACGAGGGCCGCGGCGATGACGACGAGCGCGGGGATCCCCTGCTCGACCTCCAGGATGTCGCTGACGGTCTTGGCGACCTTCTGGCCGAGCAGGGCGCCGACGAAGTTCATGACCGCGGCGAGCGCCAGCGCGAGCCGCGGCGTCAGGGCGCGGGTGCTCACCGCCGTGGCGATCGCGTTCGCCGCGTCGTGGAACCCGTTCGTGTAGTCGAAGGCGAGGGCCACCGCGATGACCCCGACGACGATCGCGACGTCGAGCACGGGTCAGGCTTCCTTCACCGCGATGGTCTCGACCGTGTTCGCGACGTGCTCGAACGCGTCGGCGGCGGCCTCGAGCTCCTCCACGATGTCCTTGACCTTCAGCAGCTCGATCGGCCCGTACATGCCGCTGAACAGGGTCGCGAGCAGCCGGCGGTAGGCCTGGTCGGCCTCGTTCTCCAGCCGGTTGATCTCGATCCAGTACTCCGACAGGTCCTGCGGCGACCTCAGCTGACCCATGGCCTCCGCCGTCACGTACGCGGCGCGCTGCAGCACCTCGACCTGCGTCGCGATGCCGTCCGGCAGCTCGGCAGGGCGGTACAGGACGACGAGGTCCGCCGCGGCGTCCATGTGGTCCATGACGTCGTCGACCCGGGAGGCGAGGCCGTAGATGTCCTCGCGGTCGAACGGCGTGACGAACGTCGAGTTCACCGTGCGGAGGAGCTCGTGCGTCACGTCGTCGGCAGCGTGCTCGGCCTCGCGCATCCGCTCCGCGACCGCGGGACGGTCGTTGACGTCGGCGCGGATCAGCTCATCGAGCAGGTTCGCGCCGACGATCAGGTTGCTGGCCGCCTTCGCGAACATATCGTAGAAGCGGTCGTCTCGGGGGGTGAACCGGAAGGCCACGGGTTCTCCTGGGGGCGGTCGATCGGCTGGGCGGTCACGGGCCCGCCCGAGCCGGGGCGGCCGTCGGGACATCGCACGATAGGCGCCAGCCTGCCCGCGCATCCCCCTGCGGCACCCCCGACCACCCGGTCGGCGTACGGCGGACGCGGGGCACGCCCGACAGGTCCGGATCGACCAGCGGGGCGGTCGTCAGCCCGCGTCCCCGCGCACGAGCCGCTCGTGCCGACGCCACGCGCCGGCGTCCGTGAGGCCCGCGACCGCGTCGAGCACGGCCCGCAAC
>JALYNB010000087.1 GCA_030773395.1 Actinomycetota bacterium | reverse complement strand
CCGGCCGCGGCCGCGGCGGCCCTGGCCGCGCGCCGGGCCTCCGGTGCGACGGCGGGCACGGGCGGGCCCGCTCACGACGGGGACGCGGCCCGCAAGGCCGCCCGGATCGGCCTCGGTGCCGTCGGGCTCGCCGTGACGGGAGTGGCGGCGTACGCCGGCAAGAGCATCCGCGACATCGTCAAGGCCGACCGGTAGGGGCGGCGCCGCGGTCAGCGGGTGGGGTAGACGGTGGCGCTGGACTGCGACTCGGGTCCCTCGCCCAGGCTGTTTCGTGGCGCTGACCGTGTACGCCTAGCCACGGTCGGCCTTGAGCTCGGCCCGAGATCAACACGATCAACCCCGGGAAGAACAGCCGGTACTACGTGAACAACAGCATGGCGCAGCGGGGTACTCGACGAGCATGGACGGCCTCACAGTGCCCCTGACGTGCTCGGTTCAGGTGACCCCGGTCAGCCCGTCACCGTGCAGATCGCGGTGGCCGACACCGCCGACCGGGTTTACGACAGCACCGTCGCTCTCGTCGACGGCGGCATCTGGACGGAGTGACGGTGGCCGTTCGCAGAGGGCAGTCGGGTCCCTCACCGCGCGGGACTCCCGGGACCTCTTCCCGTCCGCCGCGGGAGGTGGCGGGATTCGCCGAAGCGGCCGGGGGACTCCTCCCGTACGTGCCGCCGACGCCGCCGCCGCTCCTGCCAGGGACCACTGCCCACCGAGCGATCAACCTGTGGGTGGGAAAGACGTTGGCCGGCGTGGCCGTGCTGCTGCTGACGCTGAAGGTGGTGGAGCGCCTGGAGCTGCCCGGCGTGCTGCACGCCCTCGCCGTGTTCAGCCTGTTCGGGGCCCTGTTCACGGTGGGGTGAGATCTTGGTGGCGGGTCGGGGACCGCAACCTGGAGGAGTTCAGGCACGGCTACACGACGCTCGTGCTCACGCTCGGCCTGTTCCGGTCGTCCCCGGAACGCGGTTCAGCAGCACGAACGGCCGGGTGGACTGGGACTACTCCGGGCTCTGGGTCCTCGCCGACGACGGAAGGGTGAAGCGGGCGCCCGACGTCACCGTCGAGCCGCCCGGTTTCTACCCGTCGCCGAACCGACCGAGGCAGTACGAGCTGTGGACCGGCACGACCTGGGCGGCCCAGTACCGGGGGCGGGGTCCCCAGTGTCGGGCAGCTCGCTGACGGTCGGATCGGATGGAGGGGGTCGGGTGGCGTCCGACTACGACCATGCGACCCCCTCGCGCCGGTCAGCTGACCCGCCGGTTGGCCCCCACGACGCCGCGGGACGGCACGGGACCGGACCTGCTCGTGACGGGAGGGGGCGGGCTCCCGGCGGGTGCACGTCGCGCAGCGCGGCGGCCCGGACTCCCAGGACGCCGCGTCACGCCGGGAGTCGGGGCCGACCCGGCGGGAGGCCGCGACCGCCCGCGTGACAGGGCACGGCGCCGCCGACGTCGGCGTACCGCCCGCACGCGCAGACCCAAGACCGTGCCGAGCAGGACCAGGCCGGTCATGCCCACGCGGCTGAGCCAGGAGCTCCCCTCGTCCTCCTGCGCTCGGGCGGGCAGCAGCGACCCCTCCCCGGCGGCGACCAGGGGAGAAGAGGCGGCGCTGGCCGACGGCGCGGGCGCAGCGCTGGCTGCGATCGGCACCGCCTGACCGAACCCGGTGGCGGCCGGCCGGAGCGGGTCGACCAGCTCGCCGACCGGTCGCACGGTGCGCGGCTGCGCGAAGCCCCAGTCGAGGAGGCGGGCCGTCTCCTTCCAGACCGCCGGGTCGGCGCGCATGACCGCGACGACGAGCCGGCGGCCGTCGCGCTCGGCGGCTCCCACGAACGAGGCCCGCTGCGCCTGGGTGTAGCCGTTCTTTATGCCGAGCGCACCCTCGTAGTTCCACAGGAGCCGGTTCTTCGAGCCGATCTCGAAGCGCTGCCCGTCGGCGGCAGCCATCGACGACCGCTTCGTGCTGACGTAGCGCGCGAAGTCGGGCTGGTGCATCGCGGCACGGGCGATGAGTGCGAGGTCGTAGGCGGAGCTGACCTGGCCGTCGGCGTCGAGCCCGTGGGGCGTGCGGGTCACGGTGTCGCGGGCCTGGATGCGCTCGGCCTCGGCGGCCATGAGGGCCAGTGTCCGTCCGGTCCCGCCCGCGGCACTCGCCAGGGCGTTCGCGGCGTCGTTGCCCGACATGAGCATCAGGCCCTCGAACAACTCGCGCACCGGGTAAGGGACGCCCTCGACGATCCCCACGCGACTCGACTCCAGCGGCAGGTCGATGTCCGCGGCCGTGGGCGTGTAGCGCGCCTCGGGGTCGAGCACGGGGATCAGCGCGAGCGCGGTGAGCGTCTTGATCGTGCTAGCCGGCCCGTAGCGGCCGTGCGGGTCGCGGGCCGCGAGCACCTCCCCGCTGTCGAGGTCGGCGACGACGAACGACGCGCCGGTCAGCCCCTCGGGCAGGGGAGTGGTGCCCGGGCTCTGCACCTCACCGGCGGTGGCGAGGGCCGCACCGCCGAGCGGGCCGCGAGCCAGCGCCCCCGTCGACGCGGACCGGCTCGCGGGGGTGGACGCCGTGGCCTCGCCGGGCAGCAGCCCCGCCAGGACGAGCAGGGCCACGACCAGCGCCAGCAGCAGGGACGGCGCAGCCGCGGGCGCGGCGGGGCACCATCGACCGGGGAGCATGAGGCCGCAGGGTACGGCGCCTCGGCGCGCACGACGGGGCCTCGCGCCCCGAGTATGGGCGTGTCGTCGTGCCGTTCCCCCCGTCGAAACCGCACGTGCTTATGGGGGAACTGACCGTAACCGGGATCTGGAGGAGAGCCATGACCATGTCCCCGCGCACCGCCGCCGCACTGCTGCTGGCCGGGGCCTGGACGGTCTTCACCTGGGTCACGTTCGTGCGCAACTTCGACCCGGCGGGTCGAACCACGGGCTTCGTCGTCGTCCACATGGCCCTGGCCGCCGTCAACACGGGACTCGGACTGTGGCTCGCCTGGCTGGGCGGCCGGGCCCTGCGCGCGGGACGCCGAGCCCCCGCGGACGACCGCCCGGGTGCCGAGGTCAGGTGAGGGGCAGGCAGCGGTCCAAGGAGTCGTTCCGGAACGTCCCCTCGGGGTCGAGCTCCCGCCGCAGCCTCTGGAAGTCCCCGAGCCGGGGGTAGAGCGCGGCCAGCCGCTCCGGCCCGGCGATGGAGATCCTCCCGCAGTGCGGCCGGGGCGCGCAGCGGGGCGAGCAGGTCGTCGAGCAGCGCCACCATGGGGAGCACAGAGGTCTCGTCCGCGACCCAGGTGACGTGGAAGGCGACCGAGTCCCGACCAGTGGCCGGGCTCAGCCAGAGGTCGTCCGCCGCGACCGTCCGGATCTCCGCGACCTGCAGGACGCCCGCCACGCGGTCGCGCACCCCCGCGACGGCGTCCAGGCCGGCGACGAGGTGCTCGCGGGGGAGGAGCCACTCCGACTGCAGCTCCTTCGCGCTGCTGGGGGTGAACTCGAGCCGTCACGAGCGCCGGCGCGCGGACCCCGGCCGCGAGGCAGCGGAGCCGTCGCCGGAGCCGTACGTCCCGGTCGCGCAGGCGCCCCGACCGAGATGTGGGGCAGCGAGCCCAGGTTCACCAGCGCCCACCCGCGGGCGTGAGGGCCTCGGCCACCTCCCCGTAGCGGAGCCCCGCGCTCACGCGGACGGCGCGCCGGCCTCCGTCGACCTCGAGGACCGGGGGGCAGGTCGGCCAGTGTCACGAGGTCGCCCGTGGTGTCGGCGACCGGTTGGACGAGTGCCGGGTCCCCAGCGCGCGGATCCTGGTCGAGCCGGCCACGAGCCGGCGCACCTCGTCGACCGACGTGGGTCGGTGCAGCTCGCCCGCGGAGTAGGTGACGTTGCCGGCCCAGTTGGTCAGTCGTCCCGGCATGCAGTCCCCTTTCTGGTGGAAGAGCCGGCACGACGACGGCCCGCGCCGGCGAGGCGCGGGGCCGTCGTGGCCGTCTACCGGTCAGAGCCGACGGAAGATCAAGGCGCGCTTGACCTCCTGGATGGCCTTGGTGATCTCGATGCCGCGGGGGCAGGCCTCGGTGCAGTTGAAGATCGTGCGGCAGCGCCACACGCCCTCGCGGTCGTTGAGGATCTCCAGCCGGTCCTCGGACCTCTCGTCGCGGCTGTCGAAGATAAACCGGTGCGCGTTGACGATGGCGGCCGGGCCGAAGTAGGCCCCGTCGTTCCAGTAGACTGGGCACGAGGTCGTGCAGGCCGCGCAGAGGATGCACTTGGTGGTGTCGTCGAACCGCTCGCGGTCGTCCGCCGACTGCAGCCGCTCGCGGGTGGGCTCGCGGCCGTCGGTGATGAGGAACGGCTTGACCGCGCGGTAGGCCTCGAAGAAGGGCTCCATGTCGACCAGGAGGTCCTTCTCGATGGGCAGGCCCTTGATCGGCTCGACCAGGACCGTGTCGGGCAGGTCCTTGACCAGCACCTTGCAGGCGAGCCGGTTCACGCCGTTGATGCGCATCGCGTCGGAGCCGCAGACCCCGTGGCCGCAGGAGCGCCGGTAGGTCAGCGAGCCGTCGATGTTCCACTTCACCCAGTGGATCGCGTCCAGGAGGCGGTCGCCCTGCATCGTGGGGACCTTGTAGTCCTCCCAGTGCGGCTCGGAGTCGAGCTCCGGGTTGTAGCGCCGGATCCGGAGTGTGACCTCGCGGGGCTTGTACGCCGGCATGTCGCCGGCGGCGTCCTCCGCGATCTCCGGGTCGCGGTCGACGCCGTCGGGAGTGGTGCCGGCGCCGGGTCCGGGGTTGTCGAGGGCGATGCTCATCAGTACTTGCGCTCCATCGGCTGGTAGCGGGTCTGCACCACGGGCTTGTAGTCGAGGGCGACCTCGACGTCGGGGGCGGCGGGGAGGTTCGAGCCCTGCCGGTAGGCCATGGTGTGCCGCATGAAGTTGACGTCGTCGCGGTGGGGGTAGTCCTCACGGAAGTGGCCGCCGCGGGACTCGTTGCGGGCCCGGGCCGAGACCACGAGCACGTGGGCGAGGTCGAGCAGGAAGCCCAGCTCCACCGCCTCGAGCAGGTCGGTGTTGTAGCGCTTGCCCTTGTCCATGACGCTGAGCCGCTGGTAGCGCTCCTTCAGCTCCAGGATGTCGACCTCGGCCTGCTTGAGGGTCGCCTCCGTGCGGTAGACGGACGCGTTCGCGTCCATCGACTCCTGCAGGTCACTGCGGATGGCGTGGGCCTTCTCGGTGCCCGTCCCGTCGCGCAGCCGGGTCAGCAGCTGCTCCACGTACTCCGCGGGGTTCTCCGGCAGCTCCGTGAACCCGACCGTGTTCGCGTAGGCGGCCGAGGCCAGTCCGGCGCGCCGACCGAAGACGTTGATGTCGAGCAGGGAGTTCGTGCCGAGCCGGTTCGCGCCGTGCACCGACACGCACGCGACCTCGCCGGCGGCGAACAGCCCCGGCACGTGGTCGGTGTTGTTGTAGAGGACCCGGGTCTCGATGTCGGTGGGGACGCCGCCCATCGCGTAGTGCGCCGTGGGCTGGATCGGGATCGGGTCGGTGTAGGGCTCGATCCCGAGGTAGGTGCGGGCGAACTCGGTGATGTCGGGCAGCTTGGCGTCGAGCTGCTCCGGCGGCAGGTGGGTCAGGTCGAGGAAGACGTGGTCGCCGTCGGGGCCGCAGCCCCGGCCCTGCCGGATCTCGGTGTAGATCGCGCGGGCGACCATGTCGCGTGGCGCGAGGTCCTTGATGGTGGGGGCGTAGCGCTCCATGAAGCGCTCGCCGTCCTTGTTGCGGAGGATGCCGCCCTCACCGCGGGCGCCCTCGGTGAGGAGGATGCCCATCTTCCAGATGCCCGTCGGGTGGAACTGGAAGAACTCCATGTCCTCCAGCGGGAGCCCGCGACGCCACGCGATCCCGGGGCCGTCACCGGTCAGCGTCAGGGCGTTCGAGGTGACCTTGAACATCTTGCCCATGCCGCCGGTGGCGAGCACGACCGCCTTGGCCTGGAACACGTGGAGCTCGCCGGACGACAGCTCGTAGGCGACGACTCCGGACGTGGTCGGCACGCCGTCGACGTCGGTCATCAGCAGGTCGAGGACGTAGAACTCGTTGTAGAAGTCGATGTTCTCCTTGACGCACTGCTGGTAGAGCGTCTGGAGGATCATGTGGCCGGTGCGGTCGGCCGCGAAGCACGAGCGCCGCACCGGGGCCTTGCCGTGGTCACGGGTGTGGCCGCCGAAGCGCCGCTGGTCGACGCGCCCCTCGGGCGTGCGGTTGAACGGCAGCCCCATCTTCTCGAGGTCGAGGACCGCGTCGATGGCCTCCTTGCACATCACCTCGGCCGCGTCCTGGTCGACGAGGTAGTCGCCGCCCTTGACGGTGTCGAAGGTGTGCCACTCCCAGTTGTCCTCCTCGACGTTCGCTAGGGCGGCACACATGCCGCCCTGCGCGGCGCCGGTGTGGGACCGGGTCGGGTAGAGCTTGGTCAGCACCGCGGTGCGGGAGCGCTTGCCCGCCTCCAGGGCGGCGCGCATCCCGGCGCCGCCGGCGCCGACGATGATCGTGTCGTAGCGGTGGGTCTGCACGGGGCCGCGCCCTTCGTCCGTCGCTCAGAGTCCGTCAGGACAGGTCGGGGTCGAACGTGAAGATGACGAGCGTGCCCAGGGTGAGCACCAGGATCGAGGACGTGTAGAGCAGCATCTTCAGCCAGAAGCGCGTCGCGTCCTTGACCGCGTAGTCGTTGATGATGGTGCGCAGGCCGTTCGTGCCGTGCAGCTGGGCGAGCCACAGCTGCGCCATGTCCCAGGTCTGCCAGAACGGGGACGACCAGCGGCCCGCGACGAACGCGAAGTTGATGCGCTTCACGCCGCCGTCGAGCACGTTCATGATCAGCAGGTGGCCGAGCACGAGGAAGATGAGCAGCAGTCCGGACATCCGCATGAAGATCCATGCGTACATCTCGAAGTTCGTCTTGGCCTTCGTGCTCGTCGCGCGCTGCCGGCGCGTGCGAGGGCGCTCGAGCGGCGAGGACGGGGGGGCGTTCAGCGTCGTGGCCATGTCGTCGTCCTCCGTCAGACCGTGCCGAAGAGCTCGAGAACTGTCTCGCGCATCGAGTAGTAGACCGTCGGGACCATGAGGGCTACGAAGAGCCCGATCGTCGCCCAGAGCATCTGCCGCTGGTAGCGGGTGCCCTTCTCCCAGAAGTCGATGAGGATGACGCGGAGCCCGTTGAGCGCGTGGTAGAGGACCGCTGCGATCAGCCCCAGCTCCATGAGGTTGATGAGCGGGGTCTTGTACGTGTCCATGACGGCGTTGTAGGCGTCCGGGCTGACCCGGACGAGCGCCGTGTCGAGCACGTGCGTGAACAGGAAGAAGAAGACCAGGACGCCCGTGACGCGGTGGGCCACCCAGGACCACATGCCTTCGCGACCGCGGTAGAGCGTGCCTGCCGGTGCCTTGGGCACTCGGACCTCCGGTGGGAGCGGGTGGTGCGGCGCGGCGTCGCGGTGCGGCGTCGGCGCTGGCCGGCGCTGGTGGCCGACCGGATCAGGCTACCGGTCCACGTGTCCGAGAGCACTCCGGGCGGTCCCGACCTCGACGGGGATTTGTCACAGGGGGGCGGCCTTCCCCGCCGGCCCCGGGACCGGCCCGGCCCCGCCACGCGCCCAGGGGTCACCGGGGCGCGCCCCGGCCGCCCTGGTCCGGCGTGCCGGCGGACGCGGTGGGCGGGCCCTGCAGCGCGGGCAGCTCTCGCTGCAGCGCGAAGCCGCCCAGCGCCGACGCGAGCAGGGCGAGCACGACGAGCAGCCCGCGCAGGAGGGCGCCCGCCCGCTGACGGCGTCGCTCCCCCCTCCGGTCGGGGGCCGCCC
>JALYNB010000086.1 GCA_030773395.1 Actinomycetota bacterium | reverse complement strand
GGCGTGGGACGTCGGCGCGCTCGCGGCGCTCGACGTCCCGGTGCTGCAGGGGCTCTGCCTCACGACGTCCCGGGCGGCGTGGGAAGCCTCGGACGCAGCGCTCGCCCCCGTCGACGCGGCGATGCAGGTGGCCATCCCGGAGTTCGACGGCCGGCTGGTGACGGTGCCGTTCTCGTTCAAGGAGCCGGGGCCGGACGGGGTGCCGGTGTACGTCGCCGACCCCGAGCGGGCCGCGCGCGTCGCCGGCCTCGCCGTCCGGCACGCCCGCCTGCGGACCGTCCCGCCGGCCGAGCGCAAGCTGGCCGTCGTCCTGTCGTCCTACCCGACGAAGCACTCGCGGGTGGGCAACGCGGTCGGCCTCGACACCCCGGCGAGCGCGGTCGTGCTGTTCCGCGCGCTGCGCGACGCGGGCTACGACCTCGGCGGGCTCGACGTCGACTCCCTCGACGGCGACGCGCTCGTCCATCGCCTCATCGCTGCGGGCGGACACGACGTCGAGTGGCTGACCGAGGACCAGCTGGCGGGGGCGGTGGCGAGGGTGCCGCTGGCGTCGTACGCGGCGTGGTTCGAGGCACTGCCCGACGACCTCCGCGAGGGCATGCGCCGGCACTGGGGTGAGCCACCGGGCGGGCTGTACGTCGACGCGGGCGCCGCCGGCCCGGAGATCGTCCTGGCAGCGCTCGTGTTCGGCAACGTCGTGCTCATGATCCAACCACCCCGCGGGTTCGGGGAGAACCCGGTGGCGATCTACCACGACCCCGACTTGCCGCCGAGCCACCACTACCTGGCGGCGTACCGGTGGCTGGACGCCGCGTTCGGCGCGGACGCCGTGCTCCACCTCGGCAAGCACGGCACGCTCGAGTGGCTGCCGGGGAAGGGGCTCGGCCTGTCCGCGGCGTGCGCGCCGGACGCCGTCCTCGGCGAGCTGCCGCTCGTGTACCCGTTCATCGTCAACGACCCCGGCGAGGGCACGCAGGCGAAGCGGCGCGGGCACGCCGTCGTCGTCGACCACCTCGTCCCGCCGATGGCCCGTGCCGACACCTACGGAGAGATGGCGAAGCTCGAGCAGCTGCTCGACGAGCACGCGCAGGTGCAGGCGCTCGACCCCGACAAGCTCCCGCCGATCCGGGCACAGATCTGGGAGCTCGTGCAGGCCGCGCAGCTCCACCGCGACCTGCACGTCGATGCGCAGCCCGCCGCGGAGGAGTTCGACGACTTCCTCCTGCACGTCGACGGCTACCTCTGCGAGGTCAAGGACGTCCAGATCCGCGACGGGCTGCACGTCCTCGGCGGCGCCCCGAGCGGGGAGCCGCGCGTCGACCTCGTGCTGGCGATCCTGCGGGCGTCCCAGGTCTGGGGCGGCGTCTCCGGGGCGCTTCCGGGGCTGCGGGCGGCGATCGCGTCGGCGCACGGGTTGGACGAGCAGGCGCTGCTCGCAACCCCGGGGGCGGCGGTCGAGGTGCCGGGCGCCCTCACCCGCGTCGCGGACGGGCCCGCCCGCACCGGTGCCGACGTCGTCGACCTCCTCGAGAGCCTCGCCCGGCGGCTCGTGACCGGGATGGAGACCTCCGGCTGGCTCGTCGAGAAGGCGCCGCTCGTCGTGGAGGAGGTGCTCGGAGCGCAGCTGGCGGAGGTGACGCGGGTGCTCGCGTTCGCCGCCACCGAGGTCGTGCCCCGACTCGAGCGGACGACGGACGAGATCGCCGGGGTGCTCCGCGCCCTCGACGGCCGGTTCGTCGCGCCCGGCCCGTCCGGGTCGCCGACGCGCGGCCTGGTCAACGTGCTGCCGACCGGCCGCAACTTCTACTCCGTCGACCCGAAGGCCGTCCCGTCCCGGCTCGCCTGGTCGACCGGGCAGGCGCTCGCCGACTCCCTGCTGGCCCGCCACCGCGCGGACACGGGGGAGTGGCCGGCGTCGGTGGGCCTCACGGTCTGGGGCACGTCGGCGATGCGCACCCAGGGCGACGACATCGCCGAGGTCCTGGCACTGCTCGGCGTCCGGCCGGTCTGGGACGACGCGTCCCGCCGGGTCACCGGGACCGAGGTCATCCCGCTCGCCGAGCTGGGCCGGCCCCGGGTGGACGTCGTCGTCCGCATCTCCGGGTTCTTCCGCGACGCGTTCCCGCACGTCGTCGCCCTGCTGGACGACGCGGTGCGGCTGGTCGCGGAGCTCGACGAGGACGCCGCGGACAACCACGTGAGGGCGCACGTGTCCGCCGACGTGGCCGCCCACGGCGACGTCCGGCGCGCGACCACGCGGATCTTCGGGTCGAAGCCCGGGGCCTACGGCGCGGGGCTGCTGCCGCTCATCGACTCCCGCGAATGGCGCAGCGACGCCGACCTCGCGGAGGTGTACGCCGTGTGGGGCGGCTACGCCTACGGCCGCGGCCTCGACGGGCGCGAAGCGCGGGCCGACATGGAGTCGAGCTTCCGGCGGATCGCCGTGGCGGCGAAGAACCAGGACACCCGCGAGCACGACATCGTCGACTCCGACGACTACTTCCAGTACCACGGCGGGATGGTCGCGACGGTCCGCCACCTCACCGGCGCGTCGCCCGCGGCCTACGTCGGGGACTCCGCCGTGCCCTCGGCGGTCCGCACGCGCACCCTCGCGGAGGAGACGCACCGGGTGTTCCGTGCCCGCGTCGTCAACCCCAAGTGGGTCGCGGCGATGCAGCGCCACGGCTACAAGGGCGCCTTCGAGCTGGCAGCGACCGTGGACTACCTGTTCGGCTACGACGCGACGGCCGGGGTGGTCGACGACTGGATGTACGAGAAGCTGGCCGAGACCTACGTCTTCGACCCAGGTGTCCGGGAGTTCATCGAGCGGTCCAACCCCTGGGCCCTGCGGGGGATCAGCGAGCGGCTGCTCGAGGCCGCCGACCGCGGGCTGTGGGCCGAGCCCGACGCGGGGACGCTGCAGCGGCTGCGGCAGGCCTACCTGGAGACCGAGGGCGACCTGGAGGACCGGTGACGGCGGCCGCGCCGGAGGCGACGGCTGAGGGCACGCCTACGCCGCGGCCCCTGTCGCGCTGGTCGTGGTGTCCGCGGCCAGCGTTCGGGAGCTGGGCATCAAGCAGGCGCTCGGCAAGCTGGCGCTGCCGGGCGACCTGGCGGAGGCGGCGGAGGCTGCGGAGTTCACACCCCTGCCATGACCCACCGGCACGTGGCGGAGGCGGCCGCGCTCCCCCGCCACCACGACGACCCGTTCGACCGCATGCTCGTCGCCCAGGCGCGGCTCGAGGGCCTGGTCCTGGTCACCCGCGACCGGCAGCTCGCCGCCTACGACGTGAGCACACTCCCAGCCTGAGGCTCCTCTACGGTGGCACCAAGGCAGTGGCACGGCGAGGAGGACGACGTGAGCGGGGAGGGGGCGGGCAGTCCCGCGGGCGTGCTCCTGCTGTCCGTCGGCGGCTACCGCAGCGGGTCGACGTACGCCTACAACCTGCTGGGGGAGTACGTCGAGCGAGCGGACGCCGGCCGCCGGATCGGCTACATCGAGCCCGAGCAGGTGCCGCTGCTCGAGGGCCTCTGGTCGGTCGTGGAGGCGCTCGGCCTCGCGGTCGGCAAGGCCCACCACTCGCCGGCGATCCCCGAGGGCGGCGCGTGGGACGGGCTGCTCGCAACCGGGCGGCTCGTGCCGGTCTGCACCTTGCGCGACTGGCGCGACGTACTCCACTCGTTCAGCCGCGTCTACGAGCAGACGCCCGACGAGGTCCTCTCGTCCCGGCGCTGGCGGATCAACGTCGACAACGTGCGGTGGTGGCTCGACCGGGGTGCGCTGCCCGTGGGGTACGACGACCTGCTCGCCGACCCCGGCATCGTCCTCGGCGCCGTCGCGGGCCACCTCGGGCTGCCGTACGACGAGGGCGCGGCACGAGCCGCGGCCGACGCTGCGACCCCGGACCGTCCGGCGGCCCCCCCGGTCGACTCCGCGGTGGAGCTGCGCTCGACGTACGGGGCCCGCTTCACCGACGAGGGCGCCGACCCACGCACGCTGCTGCACGCCAGTCACGTCGCCACGCCTGCGGGCGGGGCGTGGCGGCGTTGGGACGCCGGCACCGTCGCCCGTGTGGAGGCCGCGCTCGCGCCGCTGCGGGCGGAGTTCGCCGGGACCTGAGCCCCGGCGACCCGGGCGTGGGGAGTGCCGGTCAGGGCTGGGCGCCGGGCGGCGGGGACGGCGCCCCCTCGGGCAGCGCGGCGGAGTCGCCCGACGGCGTGGACTCGGCCGTGTCGGCCTCCCGCTGGCGCTTGACGGCCTCGGCCGCCTGGGCCCGCGGGTCCTCCGGCTGCTGGTGGCGGCCCTGCTCGGCCTGTGCATCGCTCACGTCGCTGCTCCTCTCGCTCGCCCGGTGCCCGCGCACGCGGCCCGCAGGCCCTGCCCGCTCTCGGGCGGCTCACCCGCCCTGGGCAGAGGGCGCTGAGCAGGGCGGACGGTCAGCGG
>JALYNB010000085.1 GCA_030773395.1 Actinomycetota bacterium | reverse complement strand
ACGACGCCCTGCGCCTGGCCCAGGACCGCCGGACTGCCCTGAGCGCCGACCTCGACGGCGCTCTCGCCCGCGGCGAGCTGCGCCTGGTGTTCCAGCCCGTCGTCGACGTGGTTCTGCAGCGCACGGTCTCGGTCGAGGCGCTGCTGCGCTGGCGGCACCCCGTGTTCGGCGATGTCGCGCCGGTGGAGTTCGTCCCGCTGGCCGAGGAGTCGGCGCTGATCACCGACCTGGGCCGGTGGGTGCTGGGCGAGGCCTGCGCGACCATCGCCGCTCTCGGGGACGCGCACCTCGGGGTGGCCGTGAACGTCTCGGCCCGCCAGGTGCGCAGCGGCGAACTGGTGCCCGACGTGCTCGCCGCCCTGGAGTCCAGCGGCCTGCCGGCGTCCCGGCTCATCGTGGAGATCACCGAGTCGGTCCTCCTCGACGACAGCTACGTCATCGAGGACCTGCGCGCGCTGCGCCAGCTCGGCGTCCGCATCGCCGTCGACGACTTCGGCACCGGCTGGTCGTCGCTGGCCTACCTGGTCGGGATGCCGATCGACGTGCTGAAGATGGATCAGCACTTCCTGGCCAACGTGGAGCAGGACCCGCAGCGTCGGGCCCTGTGCCGGGCGGTGCTGCAGCTGGGCACCAGCCTGGGGCTGCCGGTGATCGTCGAGGGCGTGGACAACGCCGCTGTGCTCGGCCTGCTGCGCGACATGGGCCACCGGTACCTGCAGGGGTACGTCTTCTCCCGCCCGCTCGAGGCAGCCCTGGTCGCCGACGGCGCCTGGGAGGCCTACGTCGAGCTGCCCGCGGCGATCCCCGCGCCCAGGTCCCCCGCCGAGCCGCCGGCGTCCCTGCCGACGCCGTCATGACCGCCCGGATTCCCCCGCCGCATCCCGGCGCTCCGGGCAGGCGGACAGGCCGGAAGGGGGTGCGTGCGCGCGGGCCTGGAGACAGTTCCGGCCGGCTGAGGTCCGCGTTGCTCAGCCAGCTGGTGGGAGCGCGTCCTCGATCACTGGGCGGATAAGGTCGGCCAGGTAGCGGTGCCCCTCCGCGGTCACGTGGACGCCGTCCGGCGCGATGAACGCCGCGGCCGGGCCCGCGAACCAGCCCTCGGCCAGCGGATCCACGAACACCGCGCCGAACGGGACGACGGCCGCCGCGAGCGCGTCGCGGTTGGTGACTATGTATCCCGGCAAACCGGTGTCGGCCCAGGCCGGGCCGATGACGAGGAGACCGGCGTCCGGGGACGCCGTCCGCGCGAGCGAGAACGCCCGCTCCGCGGCCGCCCGGACGTCTGGACCGGCGGCGATGTCGTGGCGGGACCCGAAGAAGACGACGGCGTCGAAGCCGGACCCCGCGCCCTGGACCAGCTGCGGGAACGTCGCCCCGCCCGAGTCGGGCTCCGCATATCCGGCGCGTTCGGCCGCCGCCACGGTCAGCTCCACCGGCCGGCCGGCGGCGTCCATGTCCGCGCGGACCAGCTCCGGCCAGGAGGGTCCGCCGGCCGCCGCATCCGCCGTCGTGAAGCCGTCAGCGACGACGAGGAACCGGAGGGGCTCGGGCGTCGCCCCCTCACCGGAGGCGGGCGATGCGGAGGGCGCCGTCGGCGTCGTCTCGGCAGCGCCCGCGGAGGAGGGTCCGGGAAACCGCGGCGGCGGGGGCCGGTTGAGGGTGAGATAGGTCAGGACGACGATGGACACGACGCCCAGCGCCATGACGATCCACGCCCACCTCGGGGCCGGCGGCAATCCCCCAGTCATGCGGCAGAAGGTACGTCGTCGCCATTCGGCGCGTCTCCCGGCCGGTTGGGACCACCGGCCACGCGGTGGTGCCCACCCGCTGGCCCGCCGGTGACGAACGCGTGAACAGGGCCCCGACCCTCCTGGCCGCTCCGCCCGCCCATGTTCCAGAGTGGGCCGATGAGACCCGACGCACGCGCCTGGTTCCGGTCCCGGACGACCTCTGCTCCGAGCACAGCCGAGCTCGACCTTCCCGCCCTGCTGCGCGCCAAGCGCCGCGGCGGCCACCGGGTAAGCGTCGTCCTGCCCGCCCGGAACGAGGCGGCCACCGTCGGGGCGCTGGTCAGGGGCGTGCGGGAGCGGTGGATGGGTTCGGTGCCCCTGGTCGACGAACTGCTCGTCGTCGACTCCGACTCCACCGACGCCACCGCCGCCGTGGCCAGGGCCGCGGGGGCCGACGTCGTCGCGACGACCGAGGTGCTGCCCGCCCACGGCACCCGCCCCGGCAAGGGCGAGGCGCTGTGGAAGTCACTGGCGGCCACCAGCGGCGATCTCGTGGTCTTCCTCG
>JALYNB010000084.1 GCA_030773395.1 Actinomycetota bacterium | reverse complement strand
CGTCGCGGCCGTGCTGCTCGTGGCCAGCGCGGTCACGCTGGCCGTCGAGCCGGGGGCGCGCGGGGCGGTGACGGCGACTCTCGTGCCCGGTCTCCTCGGCAGCGGCGGCGTGCTGCTGCGGCGCCTCGCGGGCGAGTGGGGCTTCGCCCTGACCGAGGCCCCGGACGGGCTGCGGCTGCGGCACGGGCTGCTCGAGACGCGATCGCAGAGCATCCCCCGGGACCGCGTGCAGGGCGTCCGCGTCGTCGAGCCGGTCCTGTGGCGCCCGCTCGGCTGGGTGCGCGTCGAGGTGGACGTGGCCGGCTACGGGTCCGGGACGCAGGAGGAGCAGGCCCGCACCCGGGCGCTGGTGCCGGTGGCCCCGCGGACGGAGGCACAGCGCGTGCTGGACGCGACCCTGCCCGGAGCCGTGCCCGGCCTGCTCACCGGGCCGAGCCAGGCGCTGGGCAGGGTCGGCGAGCCCCCGCGGGCCCCGCGACCACCCCGACGAGCCCTGCTGGTCGCCCCTCTGTCGTGGCGCCGCCTGGGCGTCCGCGTCGGCGAGCACGTCACGGCGACGACGGGCGGAGTGCTGCAGTCCGTCACCGACGTCGTGCCCCACGCCAAGGTCCAGTCGCTGCGCGTCGTGCAGGGCCCGCTGCAGCGCCGGCTCCGGCTCGCCTCCCTGCACCTGGACACCGCCGGGCGCTACGTGGCGGGCCGGGCGCCGCACCGCGACGTGCGCGACGCCGACGGCCTCCTCGCCGAGCTGGTCGAGCGCACCCGCCACGCCCGGGGAGACCCCCCGCCCTGACCGCGTCGGAGTCCGCCACACCACGTCCACTCGGATGGACGACGCGTCAGGCGCGCACCAGCTCAGCGACCAGCCGCGGGTCGGCGAGCAGGCCCACCAGGCGGTCCGCGGGCAGGGGGCGGCTGAGGAGGAAGCCCTGCCCCAGGTCGCAGCCGAGCGCCGCGAGCTCCGAGAGCTGGTGGCCCTCCTCGATGCCCTCCGCGACCGTCGTCATGTTCATCGACTGGGCCATGTCGAGGATCGCCCGGACGAGCGCGGTGGCCTCGCCGTCGAGGCCGAGCCCGTCCACGAACGATTTGTCGACCTTGAGGATGTCGACGGGGAACCGCCGCAGGTAGCTCAGCGAGCTGTACCCCGTGCCGAAGTCGTCGACGGCGAGGCGCACCCCGAGGGCCTTCAGCGACTGCAGGATCGCGACCATCTCGTCCCCGTCGGCCAGCAGCCCCGTCTCGGTGATCTCCAGGACGAGCCGGGCCGGGTCGAGTCCGCTCTCGGCCAGCGCCAGCGCGACGTCGTCGACGACGGACGGGTCCGCGAGGTGGCGGGGGCTCAGGTTCACAGCGACGGTCACCGGCCGGCCGCCGGGCGGCACGGGCCAGAGCCCGGCCTGCGTGCAGGCCTGCGCCAGGATCCAGCGGCTCATCGGCACGATCAGCCCGGTCTCCTCCGCGAGCGGGATGAAGGCGCCGGGGGCGACCAGCCCCCGCGTCGGGTGCTCCCAGCGCACCAGCGCCTCCACTCCGGTCACGGTCCCCGTCTCGATGCGCACCGTGGGCTGGAAGTGGAGCCGGAACTCCTCGCGCTCCAGCGCCCGGCGCAGGTCGGCGACGAGCTCGAGCCGGCCAACCGTGGCGGCGTACATCTCATGGTGGAAGACCTCGTAGCGGCTCCCGCCACCCCCCTTGGCCATGTACATCGCCAGGTCGGCATTGCGCAGCAGCTCGTCGTGGTCGCTGCCGGTCGGGGCGCTCGCCACGCCGAGGCTCGCCCGGGGGACGACCTCGGTGTTCCCGAGCCGGGCCGGCTCGCGCAGCGCCCGTACGACGCGCTCGGCGAGCCGCTCGCCGGTGTCGTCGGTGACCTCGTCCTCCAGCAGCAGGGCGAACTCGTCGCCGCCGAGCCGCGCCACGCTGTCCCCGGCGCGGACCAGGCCCGTGAGACGGCGGCCGACCTCGGTGAGCAGCGCGTCGCCGGCGGCGTGGCCGAGGCTGTCGTTGACGGTCTTGAAGTCGTCGAGGTCGATGAACAGGACCGCCACCTGACCGTCGCCGCGACGGGCCAGCGCCTGCTTGACGCGGTCGGCGAACAGCCGCCGGTTCGCGAGGCCGGTGAGGGGGTCGTGCAGCGCCTGGCGGGTCAGCTGCTCCTCGAGGCTGCGCCGCTCGGTGACGTCCCGGCTCGTCAGCACCACGCCGCGCTCGCTCCCGTCGCCGACGAGGTTGCCGCCGAGGGTCTCCACCCACCGCGACGTGCCGTCGGCGGCCCGGAGCCGCAGCTCGACGCTGCCCGGCTTCGAGCCGGCGAGCGAGGCGGCGAGGTGGGCGGCCAGGCGCGACCGGTCGTCGGGGTGCACGACGTCGGCGAGCGGGGTGTCGACCAGGTCCTCCGCGGGGACGCCGAGGAGCCGCTCTACCGACGGGCTCTGGTACGTGACGACCCCGTCAGGGCTCAGCAGCGTGATCAGGTCGGAGCCGCCCTGCACGAGCGCGCGGAACCGCTCCTGTCCCCGCTGGCGGGCGTCGCTCTCGGTGAGCTCCTGCACGAGGTCGGCCACGCGGGCCACGACGAGCGCCGTCAGCACGACGAACGCCGCCGCGATGGGGCCGACGTCGACGGAGTCGCCGCGCAGCCCCTGGATGACGAGCACGCCCGGGGCGACGAGGGCGGCGGCGGCGAGCGAGGTCGCGCGCAGTGGCGTCAGGCCCGCGGGGCGCGCCGCACCGTCCGTGGTGGCGGTCATCGAGGGGTGCGTCGCCGCCATCCCCCAGCAGGTGACCCACAGCATCCAGCCGCCGTCGACCCACGTCCCGATCGTCCAGGTGCCGGCGATGATCTCCGCGCCGTACACGACGTCGCTGACGAGCAGCGGCACCATCCCGGCGCCCAGGAGGAGGAACGCGACGGGACGGGCGCCCGGGGAGAACCAGAGGCGGGTCAGCACCGCGAGCACGGTGAGGTCGGCCAGGGGGTAGGCGACGGCGATCAGCTGGGCGCCCGCGCTCGCCTCGCCGTCACGCAGCGTCGGCAGCACGAGCAGCACCCACACCGGGAGCCCGAGCCCGGTCGTGAACGTCATGGCGTCGATGAGGCTCCGGCGCTCCGCGCCGCAGCGGTGCCGCACGAGCAGCACCAGCGCGGGCACCACCAGCGCGTAGGAGGCCAGGTAGAACAGGTCGTACCAGGAGGGGGAGGGCGCGAAGACGCCCGTCACCGCCGGGTAGCCGTAGGCGATCGCGTCACCGACGGCGAAGCTCGCCAGGCCGGCCGCGAGCAGCACCCACGGCAGCCGGTGCTCCGGCCGGTGGAGCCGCACCCCCAGCAGCATGACGGCCGCCGTGCCGAGCTCCAGCGGGACCAGCAGCGTGACCCTGGCCGCGGCACCCCCGGCCAGGAAGTAGGTGGCACCCAGGCACACGGCGACCAGGCCGTACACCCACCAGAACCGACTCTTCACCTGTGTGGTGTCGGCCGCCTGCGCCCCGCGACTCGACCTCCCATCGGGTGACGGCCACGATCAGTCGGGGGGATCCGCCTGCCCGGCCCGCGGCAGCTCCGCGATCGCCTCCGCCACCGAGCCGTGCACCAGACCCTCGCGGAACCCGCAGACGACGACGGGCAGCCGGGCGGGGCTCGCCTCGGGGACGACGACCCGCACGCCCACCCCCCGGTCGTCGCACTCCCCGACCACGCGGTCGAGCAGGCGCAGGCCCGCGCTGTCGAGGAAGCCGACCGCCGAGAGGTCGAGGACCACCCCGGGCGCGCCCGTCGTGCGCTGCAGGATCTCCGCCTCGATCTCGTCGGCGGCCGCGAGGTCGACGTCCCCGGCGAGCCGGACGAGCGCGAACGCCGCGGTGTGGACGACCGACAGCGGCGGCAGCCCGGTCACGCCGACCGTCCCCGCACGCGGCGGCGGAACACGACCACCGTGCCTGCGTCCCGCTCCACCCCGACGCTGTCGGCCAGTTGGCGTAGGAGGAACAGGCCGCGTCCCCGGTCGCCCTCGTCCTCGGCGCGGTGCGCCCCGAGCGCGCGGGGGTGTGACTGCGGGGCGGCCAAGGGGTTCCGGCCTGCTGCTCGCGCCTCCGGCCACGGGCCGGGGTCGGTCACCCGGACCTCGATCTCGCCCCCGCGCTCCCAGGCGGACAGCACGACGACGGCGTCGGGCACCCCCCGGCAGCCGTGCTGGATCGCGTTCGCCAGCACCTCCGACGTGGCGAGGACGAGGGCGTGGACGTCGTCCTCGGCGACCCCGCCGCCCTCCAGCCAGCGGCGCAGCTCGCCCCGCGCCGTCCACACCCGCTCGAGCGCGGCCGGCAGCCGGAGCTCCAGGGGACCGAGCACGCGGTGGCCCACGCCGAGCAGGCAGACGTCGTCCACGCCCACGGCGTCCTCCATCAGCACGTCGGTGATCACCGCCGGCAGCCCGGGGAGCGGCGCGTCCCGGTACGCCTCGACCTGCGCGAGCAGGTGGGCCAGCCCGTCCGCCAGGGGACGCCGCCGCCGCTCGACGAGCCCGTCGGTGTAGAGGAAGAGGCGGGCGCCGGGCTGCAGCAGCAGCGCCAGCTCGGGCCGCGGGCCGCTGCGGGCCCGGGCCCCGAGGGGTGCCGACCGGCCACCCCACTCGAACCGCCCCGGTCGCCCGGCCTCGACCACGACGAGAGGCGGGTGCCCGGCGGAGGCGTAGCGCAGTGCCCCCGTGGCGAGGTCGAGCTCGGCGTACGCCAGCGTGGCCATGCGCGCCGCCGCGACCTGCTCGACGAACTGGTCGAGCCGCTCGATCAGGCGGGCGGGGCCGGCGCCGTCCGTCGCGAGGGCCCGGACGGCGCTGCGCAGCTGCCCCATCGCGCTGGCCGCGCCGATCCCCCGCCCCACGACGTCGCCGACCGCGATGGCGAGGACGCCGGGGACCACCTCGAAGGCGTCGTACCAGTCGCCGCCGACGTCCAGGCCCTCCACGGCCGGCCGGTAGTGGGCCGCCAGGTCGACGCGGGGCTCGGTGGGCAGCCGGTCCGGCAGCAGGCTGCGCTGGAGCGTGGAGGCGACGCCGTGCTCGCGCTCGTACAGCCGGGCGTTCTCCAGCGCGAGGCCGCCCCGCTCGGCGACGTCGACGAGGAAGAGCAGCTCGCTCGTCCAGAACGGCTCGAAGGCGCGGTTGAGCACCAGTGCGCCGAGGGCACGGCCGCGGGCGCGCAGGGGCAGCACCACGCAGCTGCCGGCCACGCCGGCCGCACCCCCGTCCGGGCGGCCCAGCGCCTGCGGGCACTCCGTCTCCGCCGCGCGGGTCGCGGCCTCGGCCCACTCGTCGGGCACCACCCCGCTGTCGAGCCCCGGGCCGTCCTGGACCGCGTCCCGGTCCGCCGGAACGGGCCCCCCTCGCCGCCGGACGGCGACCGCGCGCCAGCCGCCGGGTTCCGGCGACAGCACCACCGCGCAGTCCGCCGTCTCCTCCACGGCCAGCTCCGCCAGCCGCTCGGCTCGGCCGCCGACGCCGGGCACCTCCTGCAGGTCGCGGCCGAGCCGCGCGAGGAAGCCGGAGCGCGTGGCGGCGAGGACCGTCTGCTCGTGCAGCTGGGCCCGGCTGAGGGCGAGGGCGCACTGTCCCGCCAGGGTCACGAGGGCCGTCCGTTCCGCGGCGGGGACGGAGCGGGGCGGGCTGAGCTCCAGCCGCAGGACCCCGACGTGGCCGTGGTCGACGGCGAGCGGCAGAAGGACCTGGCTGACGAGGTCGGCGACGAACTCGGGAGGGCCGGCGAACACCGGCTCCCCCTGCCGCAGAGTCTCGGCGAGCAGCCGCGACGGTCCACTCGCGCCGGGGCCGTCGGGCGGCACCGCTCCGCCGGGCAGGATCTCGCCGGTCTCGGGGTGCAGCAGCCAGAGCTCCGTCCGGGTGGCCCCGAACACCCGGTCGCCGGCCCGCGCGACGACCGCGGACGCCTCCGCCACGCCGGGCGCGGCCGCGAGTTCGGCGGTGACCTGCTGGAGCTCGCGGACGCGGGCCTCGGAGCGCTCGGCGGCCTGGCGGGCGAAGAGCAGCTCGCGCTCGTACGCCGTCCGCTCCCGCGCGTCCAGCACCATGATCCGCACGAGCACCGGCAGGCCGTCGTCGTCCGTGCGCACCCGGCTGTTGACGAGCACGGGCAGCGGTCGGCCGTCGGCGTGCAGCAGGTCGAGCGCGATCTCGCGGACACCGCCCTGCAGGCGCAGCATCGGCGCGAGGTGGGTCTCGTAGAAGATCCGCCCCCCGACCGTGAGCAGGTCGGGGAACCGCCGGCGGCCCACGAGGTCGGCCCGCGCGTGGCCGGTCCAGGTCAGGAACGTCTCGTTGACCTTGACGATCGTCCCGTCCAGCAGGACGGACAGGTAGCCGCAGGGCGCGTGCTCGTAGAGGTCCTCGGCACTGTCCTCCAGGAGCAGCCGGAGCGCGGCGTCCGGGATGGCGCCCTCCACGGCCGGGGCGGTGTCTACAGGAACGCGCGGATCGCGGCGGCGGTCTCGTCGGGGGCGCTCAGGTTCGGACAATGGCCTGTCGCCTCCAGGAGGACCAGCCTGCTGTCGGGTATCTGCTGCGCCACCCATGCGCCCACCGACGGCGGGGCGATCGCGTCCTCGCGGCACTGCAGCACGAGGCTGGGCACGCCCACCTGCGGGAGGTCCGCCCGGTTGTCGGACAGGAACGTCACGCGCGCGAAGTGCTTGGCGATCTCCGGGTCGGTGCGGCAGAAGCTGCTCGTCAGCTCCGCCCCGAGCTCCGGACGGTCGGGGTTGCCCACCATCATGGGAGCCAGCATCTGCGACCAGCCGAGGTGGTTGGCGTCGAGTGCCTCGAGCAGCCCGTCGATGTCGGAGCGGGAGAAGCCGCCGCGGTAGTCGCCGTCGTCCATGTACGACGGTGAGGGCGACACGAGCACCAGGGACGCGAACCGCGACGGGTCCTTGCGGACGGCCAGCACGCCGATCATCGCGGCGACCGAGTGGCCGACGTACACGACCCGGTCGAGGTCGAGCTCGGCGCAGATCTCGAGCACGTCCTCGGCGTAGTCCTCGAGGGAGGCGTAGCGGTCGGGCCGCCAGGCGGACAGGTCGGAGGAGCCGTGGCCGACGTGGTCGAACAGGACGACCCGGTGCTGGCCGACGAAGGCGGGGGCGACGTGGCGCCACATGGCCTGGTCGCAGCCGAAACCGTGCGCGAACAGGATCGGCTGGGCGTCAGCCGGCCCCTCGACGATGACGGCGTTGCGACGCAGCACACTCACCGGTCGAGGGTACGGCGGCCGGACCGTCACGGGTACGGATCGCGGAGGCTTCCCGGTCGGCGCTCCCGGTCAGAGCTGGACGGGGGGCAGCTCGTCGGGCACGCGCTGCGGCCCGGCCTCCACGGGCCGCGGCCGCGACTCGTCGTGGAAGCGGACGGCGACGAGCGCGACGTCGTCCTCCGCGTCGTCGGGCAGGAGCCGGGCGATCACCCGATCGCACATCTGCTCCAGCGGGAGGTGGCCGAGCTCGGCGAGGGCCAGGCGGAGCCGCTCGACGCCCTCGTCCACCCCCTCGCCGCGTCGCTCGACGAGGCCGTCCGTGTAGAGCAGGACCGTCGACCCGGGGGCCAGCTCCCGGTCGTGGTCGAGGCGGGCGACATCGGCGTCGAGCCCGAGGAGGAGCTCGGGCGGAGTCTCGAGGACGGTCGCGGTCCCGTCGGGCGCCCGCAGCAGGGGCGGCAGGTGACCGGCGTTGCACCAGCGGATCACGCGGGTGCCCCGCCGCGCCTGCTCCTCGCCCTGCTCGACCCGGACGAGCACGCAGGTGGCGAGCGCGTCCACCTGCAGCCCGGCCATCGTCCGGTCGAGGGCGCCCAACACGGCGGCGGGGGGCTGCAGGAGCGCGTACGACGTCGCGCGCAGCAGGTTGCGGATCTGCCCCATGGCGGCGGCGGCGTTGCGGTCGTGGCCGGTGACGTCGCCGATGACCAGCGAGGTGGTGCCGTCAGGGGTCAGGTAGGCGTCGTACCAGTCGCCCCCGACCTGGGCCTGCTCACTGGCGGGCTGGTAACGCACGGCGATCTGGGAGTGGTCGGGCTCCGGGGGGTTCGTGAGCAGGCTGCGCTGCAGCGCCTCCGACATGCTCCGCGCCTCGGCGGCGGCGCGGCGTTCCAACTCGCGGGCCGCCACCCGGTCGAGGGCCTGCGCGCACTGCGCGGCGAGCGCGCTCACGAGCTCCATCTCGTCGGGTCGGAACGACCGCGGCTCCGTCCACGTGGCCGTGAGCGAGCCGAGCAGCCGTCCGGCGACGGTCAGGGGCAGACAGGCGGCGGCCTCCACGCCGGCCCGGCGCAGCAGTTCCGCCTGGCCGGGGAAGTCGGCCACCATGCTCGGGTAGTCGCGGAAGAACAACGCCTCGCCGGTACGCGCCGTGTGGACGGCCGGCAGGTCGAGGTCGATCGGGAGCACGGAGATCTCGCTCTGGATCTCCTGCCCGTAAGCGGCCGACACCGTGACGGTCACGCTGCGGCCGTCGGCGCTGCGGAGCATCACACCCCCGCCGGCGGCGCCGAGCACCGTGAAGCCGTCCTCGACGAGCACCGTGTTGATGTCGGCGACGCTCTCGGTCTGGGCCAGCCGGAGGGCGACGGAGGCGAGCCGCGACCGCGCGTCGGCGGCGCTGCGCAGGTCCGTGACGTCGAGGATCGCGCCGACGAGCCGCTCGGTCGCGCCGTCCTGCCCGACGAGGGCCTGCCCGCGCGACAGGACGTGGCGGGACGTGCCGTCGGGCCACCGCACGCGGAACGACACGTCGACCGCACCGGCGGTGTCGATGGCCACCTGCAGGGCGGCGTCCACACCCGCGAGGTCGTCCGGGTGGCAGAACGGCGCGAACCCCTGGATGTCGCGGGGGGCCTGCGCGCGCTCGATGCCGAACAGGGCCGCGCACTGCTCGTCCCAGTCGAGCTCGCCGGTCACGAGGTCCCAGTCCCAGGTGCCGATGCCCGCCACGTCCTGCGCCAGCCGGAGCCGGGCCAGCTCGGTCGCGGCGAGCAGCCCCTTCTGCACGGGCACCTCCTCGGCGGACGACGGGCGGGTCATCGGATTCCTCCCTGCTCGCTCACCAGGAGCACCTCCTGGCTCGCGGTCACCTCACGGCGCTCGGGGACCTGCCGCCGGGGCGGGGCCGCACCGCGGGCCGCCTCCTGCGCCACGACCGCGTCGAGGTCGCGGAGCCGGTCGAGCCCCAGCAGCACGCGCCCCATCCGGCGGTTGCCCGCGAGCCGCTCCCGGTTGCGGGAGAGGAACCACCAGTACCCGGCGGTGTAGGGGCAGGCAGTCGGCCCGACCCTCGCCCGAGGGTCGAACGGGCAGCCGCCACAGTAGTCGCTCATCCGGTCGATGTAGCTGCCGCCCGCCGTGTAGGGCTTGGTGGCCATGAGCCCGCCATCGGCGTGCTGGCTCATCCCGACGACGTTGGCCAGCATGACCCAGTCGTAGCCGTCGAGGAACGCCTCGTGGAACCACTCGGTGAGCTGCCGCGGGTCGAAGCCGCGCTGCAGTGCGTAGCCGCCGAGCACCATCAGCCGCGGGATGTGGTGCACCCACCCGTCCTCGCGCAGGTCGCGGAGGACGTCGGACAAGCAGGCCGCCTCGACCTCCCCGTCGGCGTCGAGCGACCACCACCAGTCGGGCAGGTCGACGTGGGCGTCGAGGTGGTTGCGGTCGCGGTAGTCGTCGGGCGCCCACCAGTACACGCCGTTGACGTACTCGCGCCAGCCGACCACTTGTCGGATGTAGCCCTCCACGGAGGCCAACGGGGCCTCCCCGCGCCGGTACGCCGCCTCCGCGGCCCGCGCCGCCTCCAGCGGGTCGAGCAGGCCGAGGTTCATCGCCGGTGACAGCACGCTGTGGGCCAGGGTCCGGTCCGCGGCGAGCATCGCGTCCTCGACCGGTCCGAAGTGCGGCAGGCGGGTCGCCACGAAGTGCTCGAGCGCCTCGACGGCCTCCGCCCGCGTGACGGGCACCCACCTCGGACCGTCCTCGCCGAGGAACTCGACCCCCTCGTCGCGCTCCATGCGGTCGAGGTCGGCCCGGACCTCCTCGTCGATCTCGTCCTCGGCCGCGCGCCACGGCCGGGGCAGGCCGACGGCCTCGGCAAGCGTCGCCACGCCGCGCGGCGGCGGCTCCCGGTTCTCGGCGTCGAGGTTCCACCGCCCGCCCGCGGGCTCGGCCCCCACCCCCTCCCCGTCGAGCAGCAGCCCGTGGCGGACCCGCTGGGCGCGGTAGAAGTCCTCCATCAGCAGGCGCCGCCCGCCCCGCCCGTCCGCCCAGGCTGCGAACTGCTCCCGGGAGGTGGCGAAACCCCGCTGCGGCAGCACTTGGACCCCGTCCAGGCCGCGCACGAAGCGGTCGGCCCCGCGCGACGTGGGCGCGCAGACGCTTACCGGCCCGTCGACCCGGGCGAGGGCTTCGCGGTACGTCGTACCGCGCACGAGCAGGGCCTGCTCCCCCAGCTCGGCGGCCCGGTGCCGCAGCGCCGAGAGCAGCAGGTGGGCCTTCTGCCGGTGGAAGCGGCGCCGGCGGAGCACGGCCGGCGACTCCACCAGCAGCACCCGCTGGTCGGGGGTGTCGAGGAAGTGCGGGCCGAGCTGGTCGGCGAAGATCCACCGCGTGGTGGTGGGGGCCGTGGGCGTGGCCGCGGTGGGGCGGCGACCGGGAGCAGGGGTCACGGCGAGTGTCTACCCGGCCGGGCCCCCGGCTTCCACCCCCGGGGCGCTTGCGTCATGACCCGCTCAGCGGGTGACAGCGCAAGCGGCAGCAGAGCGTTCCGCGGGGCCGCCAGCCCGGGACGGCGCAGAGGGCCGTCAGCTCACCTGGCGGTCGCGCCCGGCCCAGTAGTCCTGCCGCAGCCGGTACTTCTGCACCTTGCCCGTCGAGGTCCGGGGGATCTCCTCGCGGAACTCCACCGATGTCGGGCACTTGTAGCGCGCGAGACCGGCGCGGCAGTGCTCGATGAGCTCACGCTCCGTGACCGTCTGGTCCTGAGCGAGCACGACCAGGGCCTTCACCGTCTCGCCCCACTTCTCGTGGGGCACGCCGATCACGGCCGCCTCGGCGACGGCCGGGTGGCGCGAGAGCCGGTCCTCGACCTCGATGGAGGAGACGTTCTCCCCGCCGGTGATGATCACGTCCTTCTTGCGATCGGAGATCGTGAGGTAGCCCTCGTCGTCGATGGTGCCGCCGTCGCCGGTGTGGAACCAGCCGCCCTCGAGGGCCTCGGCGGAGACGTCCGGCTGCTGCCAGTAGCCGGCGAGGCACGTGTTGGACCGGGCCAGCACCTCCCCGGACTCGCTGATCTTCAATCGGACGCCGAGGGCGGGCGCACCGGCCCGGGCAAGCCGCTTCGCGCGCTCCTCCGCCGGCAGTCCGTCCTCGGACGGGCGCCGCCGGTTGTAGGTGACCAGCGGGCTCGTCTCGGTGAGCCCGTAGAGCTGGGTGAACTCCCAGCCCAGCTCCGACTCGACCCGCTCGATGGTCCGCGAGGGCGGCGGGGCGCCCGCGCAGATCACCCGCACGCGGTCACGGCCGGGGACATCCCCCTCCCAGCGCGCAGCTGCCTCGAGCACCATGCTCACGACGGCCGGGGCCGCGCACATGAGCGTGACGCCGTGCTGCTGGACGCGGCGCAGGATCTCGGCTCCGTCGATCTTGCGGATGACCACCTGCGGGACGCCGAGCCCCGTTGCGGCGAACGGCATCCCCCACCCGTTGACGTGGAACATCGGCAGCGTGTGGAGCAGGACGTCGCGGTCCGTCACCCCGCTGTGCAGGGCGAGGAGCACCGCATCGGTCCAGATGTTGCGGTGCGTGAGCTCCACGCCCTTGGGCCGGGCGGTCGTCCCGCTCGTGTAGTTGATCGTGGCGGTGGCGTCCTCGTCGGGCTCCTCCCACGGCCGGGGCTCCACGCCGGGTCGCAGCAGCGCCTCGTCGCTCTCGCGGCCCAGCAGGTACTGCCGCTCGACGGGCAACCGGCCGAGCGGCTCCGCGAGCTCTGGGTCGACGAGCAGCGTGCTCGCGCCGCTGTGCTCGACGATGTAGGAGATCTCCTCCCGGGACAGCCGGAAGTTGATGGGCACGAGCACGCGACCCCAGCTGCTGGTGCCGAAGAAGGCCTCGAGCAGCCGGGCACTGTTCTGGCTGACGACGGCGACGCGCTCCCCGCGCCCCACCCCCAGCTCGTCGAGGCCGGCCGCCATCGCCCGCGCGCGGTCGGCGAACTCGCCGTACGTCAGGGAGCCCAGCCCGCCGTCCTGGTGCGGCGGCGGCTCGTCGACCACCCCGAGACCCGGCCCGTAGACCGCGGCGGCCCGGTCGAGGAAGTCTGCGGTGGTCAACGGGATGCGCACGTGCGGCCTCCAGGTCGGCGGTCGAGGGGTCCCCCGCAGCCTGCCCTGCCGACGTGACCCACGCCACCGTCCCACGCGGTCGCCCGCGACGCGGACGAGCCGCCCACCTCCTCGGGTGGGCGC
>JALYNB010000083.1 GCA_030773395.1 Actinomycetota bacterium | reverse complement strand
CCCGCCAGGACGGCGAGGCCGAGCCCCGCCGGACCGGCCCCGGCGAGCGCGGCGGCGAGCACGAGGAGCGTCGAGGCGATCGCCTGGCCGGACTGGAAGCGCGCGGAGGTCGGCGCGCGGTCGACGGACACGACGACGGCCATGAACGAGCGCTGCACGATGAGCAGCACGGAGCCCAGGGCGAGCAGGACGGTGGCGAGGAAGGTCTCCCGGTCGTAGTCGAGCACGACGGCCACGCCGGCGCACAGGGCGATCGCGAGGGTGCCGGTGATGGCCTGGATGGAGAGGACGTGCCCCAGCGCGATCCCCATCCGGCCCGGGTCCTGGGTGCCCTCGCGCACGAGGTACCCGCCCATCCCCGACTCGACGACGAGCGTGATCATCGCCGACAGCGCGAGCGCGACGGAGTAGCGGCCGAAGTCGGCGGGCGAGAGCGTGCGGGCCACGACGACGATCAGGCCGAGGCTGCTCAGCCGCACGGCCAGCTGGGCTACGGCGAAGGCGCCGACGTTCCGCGCGATCCGGCGACCCGTGACGCCACGATCGGCCGGCTCGGCATCCGTGCCGCGCGCCGCGACGATCGAATCGGCCATCGCGGGCGACGATAGCGACGGGGCGCCAGGCCGCCATCGCACACCCGTCGAGTGGGGCGAGGCCGACTAGGAGGCTCCGGCGAAACGGCTAGCGAAACGGTCTAGCTTCTGATGCATCCGAACCCTCCGGGTCGTGTTGGTCGCCTACGTGGTCGCCTGCTTGTTCGCAGGCGCGATCTTGTCTTACATCGTTGAGGGCGGGCCACTCTGGCTCGCCCTCCTGGTGGCCGGGGGCATCGCTGTCCCAACCGTCGTCGTCGGCTGGACTTCGTGGGATTCGGCGGTGCGGCTAGGCCACGAGTGGCGCAGAGCGCGCTCGGGTCAGCGCGCAAGCGAGCTTGGCGAGGATCGTCAGGTCGGCGTGGAGCCGGACGCGCTCAAGCCCCCGGACTCGGAGCGGTAGCAGCGCCCATTCATGCTTGAGCCGACCGAACTCCCGCTCAACCGCGCCACGGGAGCGGTACAGCTTCCGTGACCGCTCTGTCTCGCGGGGGATGAGGGGGTGCAGCCGGTCGGCCTTCACCCAACGTGAAGCCGGGGAGCATTCGCCGGTGGGGCAGCGCCACTTCGTCGCGCGGCGCTTGTAGTCCGCCCCGGCGAACGTCCACTCGCCGTGCTCGCACGTCGGCGGCTTGTGCTCGCCGCGCTTGACGGCGGGCGTCTCGCGCAGCGGCGTCACCGGGCAGATACCCCGGTCCATGCACCCCTCGTGGATCGGGCCGGTGTCGTAGCCCTTGTCCATGATCGCCGTCCGCACGTCGAACCCGCGCTTGCGCGCAGCGTCGATGAGCGGGAGCGCGAACGTCTGCTCAGCGTCGCGGGCTGTCTCGACGCTCCATGCGAGCGGCAGGCCGGTGGCGGCGCAGACGGCGGCGTGGACCTTGAAGCCGTAGAACCCGCCGCCCTTGCGGGTCGAGACGGCGGAACGGTGGCCCCAGGAGGCGTCAGGGTCGGAGTACCGCTCGCGCTCCGGGCCGTTCTTCGAGAGGTAGCGCTGCCCGTTGGCGTAGGCAGGCATGTCGGAGCCGTCGATGGCGACGTCGCGGCCCATCTCCGAGTGCTGGGCGTGCAGCCCGGCGGTCACGCGGTCAAGGCACGCGTCGAGCAGGTGGCTGTACGTCCGGAGCTTCGCGGCGAAGCGGTAGCAGGCGTAGACGGAGGGCAGGTCCTCGCCCCATTGGCAAATCGCGAGCCGGAGCGCGACGTGCTCACGGACGAGCGCGACCGTCTTGGTCCACGTCGGGATCGCGTACAAGCTCTTGGCGAGCGCCACCCCGACCATCGCCCGGATGGGGTAGCCGGGACGACCCGTCCAGCGCGTCGCCTCAAGCTCGGAGACGAGAGCCGCAATCTCCGGCGAGTCGAGCAGACTTGCGAGTTGTCCAGCCGCCGAGAGCGGTGGTACTTTGGCCGTGGCCATCGGGGCGCAATCCCTTTGGTCCAGACCCCCGGACGTTGGCGCGTCGCGGGGGTCATCTTTTCCGCACTGTCTTAGACGACAGTAACAGCGGGGTCGGACGGAATCGCTACCGAGTACCTACTCTCTGTCGGTTGTCTGCGCTGCCCAGGGCCTCGAGTTTAGGACAACTCTTCGGTGGACTGCATGGCCAAGAAGGGGACTGAGACATGGAGGGTCTCGTCGATCCGAAGTTCGAGCCGGTAAAGCCCCGGAATGGGCAAGACGACCATTGGAGGTAAGTCAAGCGCAAGGGGCAGTGAGATCTCCTCACCGGGCTCCAAAGCAGCCTCCCCAGGCCTGAACCCGATACCCACTTCTGCTACTGGCCGATCTTCGGGGTCTTGGAGCGAACCGCCAGCACATGGTCGCCGGTTGCCTCGTCTTGGGTGACCCAGACATGCACCGCAAGCGACATAGCAGCGGGAGCGGGAAAGCTAGGCCGCACGGCGTGGGCAATTCCCCCCCCAGAACGTGGAGCAATCCTTCACGGACAGTTGCCGCATCGCAGAGGAGTGCGCAGTCAATGCGCATGAGGCCGCTATAGAAGAACGGGGACTGGACCGCCCACGTTCTCGGGCTCTGGTGCTAGCACTTCCTTAGCACCGTCCGCGAAGGCGACGACGCGGGAAGTGACGGGAACCGCATCCACTGATCCCCGGTCCTGTGGTGACATTCCCGTGACTTGATCACCAGCGGCAGCGTCCGTCACAGCCACCCAGGTCCGCCAATCCAACTCAACTTCAACGAGGTCTCGTTGGAGGGATACGACGGTACCCCAAACATTGTGCTCGCCGTCGTCGTGCAGCAGCACCAAGTCCCCTGCGCGGAGATCGCGGGGGCCGCTTGCGAACTGCTGTAGCCCGGAGACACGTCCCTGGCGAATATCGTTGAAGTCGACGAGAAGCTGAAAGAACTCGAACATCACGCGCTCCTCCTCGCTACAGGACCGAAGTTTATCGAAGGCGGCCATCAGGTTGTCCCAGTCAACATCGGTCGGCGGGGAGGGGAGCATGAGCGAGTAGTGGCCGTCTGGACCAGTCGGCACCAGCTCGTACCCGTAGGTGCGCAGGCGCCCGACGGTCGACGTCTGCATCTGGCGGTGGGGAAGGTGGTCCTCGCTCTGTTCGCGGGCCACTCTTGCGATCTCGTCCCCATCGAGACCCGGGACGGACCAGAGCGAGATCGCGTAGACGCCACAGTCGCGGAAGTGCCTGAATGCTCCCGAAGCCAAATTCTGGGCCGTTGCCACGCCACCCCGCACCAAAACGGACTCGCCAGGCAAGACGGCCAAGGCCTCCACACGAAGCCGAGCGTACCCGCTCGTCCCGAGGCGATGCCAAGCCAGCGATCAGGCCCGCTTGGGGTAGACCAAGCCAAAGCTTGGGGTACGGCTTCGCAAGGCCGACGCAAAACCGCCCAGCACAAAGGCGACCCGAGTTTCGCTAGACCCTCCTAGCGGGACGGCCGCCGCGCCTCGCCCCCCGCGGGTGAGGCGCGGCGTCGAGCCGAGCGAGCTCAGCGGCCGTCCTCGGCGGACGTCCCATGGCGGCGGTGGAGGGCCTCGCAGACCATGCCTCGATGCAATCCTCGAGTGCGCCCGCCGTCGACGCCGCCGCGCGCCTTGCCCTGCGCCGCCAGCTCCTCGTCGCCGGCGGGCTCGTGGTCGCGGCGGCGGTGCTCGCGGTGGGCGTCCTGCTCTCCGGCGTCTCGCCGGCAACCGCTGATCGCCCGCTTCTGCTCGTCGCCGGTCTGGCCGTCGCCGCGGTGCTGCGGGCGGCCCGGTCGCTCTGGCGCGTCCAGCGCAGGGGCATCCACGCCGCGCTCCCGGCGCCGCCGGAGCCGCTCGACCCCGCTCCCCGCAGCGAGCTCGACGAGCACGACGCGTTCCTCGTCGCCCAGCGGTTCCGGCTGCTCGGGGACCGCTACGAGCTCAGCCTGCTGGAAGGCGACGGCCGGTCGCCCGGCGAGCGGGTCGCCGTCGTGGAGCGCGAGGCGTTCGCGGCGCGCGAGCGCCTCGAGGCGCTCTCGCCCCACGTGCCCCTCTACGGGTACGCGGACGCGAGCGTGGCCGCCCAGCCGCGTCACCTGTTCGTCGTCCGGGCGTTGCAGCTCCTGGACGTCGGGGGCCGGTTCCGCGTGGACGACGGCGCCGGGCGGCGCATCGGCGAGCTGCGCAAGCTCTTCACCACGTCCCTGTGGCGCTCGACGTGGGAGGTGTGGGACGGGGCGGGGAGGCTGGTCGCGACGGCGCAGGAGCGCAGCCTGCGCGTCGCCCTCCTGCGCCGGGCGCTCGACCTCCTCCCGGTCGTGGGCGAGCTGCTCGGATTGCTGCCCATCCCGTATCACTTCGACGTGCGCGCGGTGGACGGCAGTCGCACGGTCGCCACGCTCACCCGCCTGCGCGGCCTGCGCGACCGCTACGTCCTGATCGTCGACGGCGATCCCGAGGCCGTGGTCGACCGCCGCCTCGCCCTCGCGCTCGCCGTCTCGCTCGACGCGCTTCAGTCCCGCTAGCGGCCCGCGGCGGTCGTCGCGTCGACGCGAAGCCCGTGCGACGGGGGCGCGCCGGCGTCGGGGGCGCGCTCGCCATGCTGGGCGTGGCGTCGGCCCGCGCTCCAGAGCGCCGTCGCCGAGAGCAGCGCGCCCGCGACCGAGCCCGTGAGGCTGAGCGCGAGGTCGCCCAGGGTGTCGGTGTACGCGGTGGCGAGCTCGGGGCTGTTGCGCACGAACGTGACGTACTCGCCGAGCTCCCAGAGGACGTGGGTGACGGCGCCGAAGCCCAGGACGACCGCGAAGTGCGCCCACCGCGGGAGCCGGGGCGCGTAGTGCAGCAGCAGCCCGAAGGCGACGACCCACGGCACCCAGGTGGCGAAGTGCAGCAGGTCGTCGAACCAGGCGACGGTGTCGTAGAGGTCGAGCGCGTTGCCGGCGGTGTCCATGAGGAACGGCAGGACGATGCAGAGGTCGGTGCCGTGGGGGTACGCGCGCGGTCCGCGCCAGCGGCGGGTGAGCGCCCAGCTCAGCGGAAGCAGCAGGGCGGGGGCGCCGAAGACGACGAGCCGGGCCTCCATCGCCTTGCCCTGGAACTGGGGCAGGTCCGGGCGGAGCACGGCGTAGAGCAGCAGGCCCACGAGCAGGGTCTTCGCGGCCAGGTTGACACCGCGCATGCCGATGGGCGGACGCTACGGCGCAGACCGCACGCCGTCCAGGTGCAGGTGGGCTCGGGGGCTCGCGATCGGCGAACGTCCGATGCCCGCGGCGCCGTACCGTCGGGCGTCGGCCGATAGACCGAGCCGCGAGGCGACGTCGCCCGCCCCCGCCCGCCGGCGTCACCGGGCGGCCGTCTCCGTGGTGTTCGCCGGCAACGGCGTCCTGTTCGCCTCCCTGTTCTCCCGGCTGCCCGAGGTCCAGAGCCGCCTCGCCCGGAGCGAGGGCGAGCTCGGGGTCGCGCTCCTCGGCGGGCCCGTCGGGCTCGTCGGCGCGGTCGGCCTCGCCGGCGCCGGGGTGGTGCGCGCGGGCTCCCAGCGCGTGAG
>JALYNB010000082.1 GCA_030773395.1 Actinomycetota bacterium | reverse complement strand
TTCCACGCCGACCCGTTCCACGCCGACCCGTTCCACGCCGACCCGTTCCACGCCGACCCGTTCCACGCCGACCCGTTCCACGCCGACCCGTTCCACGTCGACCCGTTCCACGCCGACCCGTTCCACGCCGACCTGGCCCAGCCCCTTGCGTCCCACGGCTGGCACCGCGCGTCGACCTCACCCACGACAGGCGTGCGCACGCCACCGCAGTCCACCTCGACGTGCACGCCCCCGCGCGCGGCCTCCAGGCTGCCGAGGCCCGTCGCGAGCAGGCGCTGCTGCACGGCCGGCCCCGGGGTCGCGACCAGGGCGCGGTCGAGAGCGACCCGGCCTGCTCCGGCCGAGGCCCTGCCCGCCCCGGGCACCTTCGTGGCCGTGCGGACGAGTAGTTCCTTGACCTGGTCGGGGCTCAGGTGCGGCCGGTCGGAGAGGAGCAGGGCAGCGAGTCCGGAGGTGACGGCGGCGGCCTGCGACGTTCCCGAGCCGGTGATGTAGCTCGGTGCCACCAGGGCGTCCGGGTTCTCGGCCTCGACGGCGGAGCCCGCCGATCGGGTCGCGACGAGGCTCCGACCGGGCGCGACGACGTCGGGCTTGGCGACGCCCTGCGCGGTCGGACCTCGCGACGACCACGCCGGCACGGTGTCGTTGCGCCGGTCGGTGTCGCCCCGGTCGTCGAGCGCGCCCACGGTGATCACCGTGGGGCTGTCGCCGGGCTTGGTCACGGTGCCGCGACGGGGGCCGGCGTTGCCCGCGCCGACCACGACGACGATCCCCTGCTCCCAGAGCCGCTCGACCGCGTAGTCGAGGGGGTCGACGGCGGGGTCCTGCGTGGAGGGCACTCCCCACGACAGGTTGAGGACCCGGATGTCGTACTGGTCCGCGTACGCGGAGACCCAGTGCATGGCCTGCAGGACGGTGCTGACGTCGACGGCACCGTTGCGTCCGGCGACCTTCACCGAGACGACTGTCGCCTCCGGGGCGATGCCGCTGTGGGCGCCGGCGGACTCGCGGCCGTCCCCCCCGGCCAGGCCGGCCATGACGGTGCCGTGTCCGTGCGAGTCCGTCGGGCTGCCCTCGCCGGACAGGTCCGGGCCGTACACGAGCCGACCGGCCAGGTCGGGCGTGGCCGAGACGCCGGTGTCGAGGACCGCGATCCCGACGCCCCGGCCCTTGGCGCCACGGGTCCAGGCGGCGGCTGCGCCGGTGCTGGCGACGTACGACGGGACGCCGGAGGCCGGCTCCCCGCGGTGCGCCGCAGTGCCGCGGGCGCCCAAGAGGTCACCGGCGCGGTCCGCGGTGACGGACACGACCGCGGGGTCGGCCGCGAGGCCCGCGAGGCGGTCAGCCGCGACGGCGGCCTCCACGCCGTCGACGAGCGGCAGGACCCGGCCGGGGCGGCCGTCGACGCGCCGGACGGCAGCAGCCGCGTCAGCACCCGGCCGCGCCCGCACGACCACGTCCACCTCCGTGGCCCCCTCCGTGGGGAGACCCGGGTCCACGGCGGCGGCATGCGCCGGGGGCGGCGGGTCGTCGGACGAGGAGGTGCCGCCCGCCCAGGCGCTGCCAGGGAGGGCGAGGACCGTGAGAAGCACCGTGGGTGCGAGCGCGCGCGCCGTCCACGTGGACATGGGGCCTCCAGGACTCCGATGGGGAGTGATCTCGTGCGTCACGTCGATCGCCACGTCCTGCCGAGCACGGGTCGTATCGGCAGGAGGACCCGCTACGGGGTCGTGAGCACTACGTCACACCACACAGGGTAGCTACACCACATCCTTGGGTGACGAGGGGAGGCCTGCGTCGAGGAGCAGCGGCTGCGGACGCTGCGGTGGTGGGAGGGGTCGGACCCCTCTGGACGGCAGCCGGCGCCTGCCCGGGCGGGGTACGGCGGGGGCTCAGCCTTCGCGCATGCCCTTCGCGCGGCGCCCGAGGGCCCGCTGGATCTCGCGGTCGGCGTCGCGGGCGGCCATGTCCTGGCGCTTGTCCCAGTTCTTCTTGCCGCGCGCCAGCGCGATCTCGACCTTGGCCCGCCCGTCCTTGAAGTACAGCGACAGCGGGACGAGCGTGAGCCCGCCCTCCTTGGTCTTGCCGATCAGGCGCTCGATCTCCTTCTTGTGCAGGAGGAGCTTGCGGGTGCGGCGGGCCGCGTGATTCGTCCACGTGCCCTGGGCGTACTCGGGGATGTGCGCCCCGATCAGCCAGGCCTCGCCGTCGGCGACGCTGCCGTAGGCGTCGATGAGGCTCGCGCGGCCCTGCCGCAGGGACTTCACCTCGGTGCCGGTGAGGACGAGGCCGGCCTCGAAGGTCTCACCGATCGTGTAGTCGTGGCGCGCCTTCTTGTTCTGCGCGACGAGCTTCTGGCCCTGCTCGCGCGGCATCAGACGGCTCGGGGACGACGAGGTGCGCTCACCGGCCCAGCGTAGTCGGGGGCGTCGCCCTGCTGCCGGTCACAGGTAGTCGAGGGGGTCGACCGCGCGACCGTCCCGGCGCACCTCGAAGTGCAGGTGGGGGCCTGTCGACGCGCCCGTGCTGCCGACGGCCCCGATCCGCTGGCCCCGACCCACCGCCGCGCCGACCGCGACGTCGATGCGCGACAGGTGCATGTAGACGGTGGTCAGGTGCACACCCCCGACCATGCCGTGGTCGACGACGATCCGGTTGCCGGCGCTGCCCGCCGGTCCCGCGAGCGCCACCCGCCCGGCGAGCGCGGACACGACCGGCGTCCCCGTGGGCGCCGCGAAGTCCACGCCGGTGTGCATCCGCTCTGTGCCGTAGATGGGGTGCACGCGCACACCGAAGCCGCTGCTGGGCCAGCCGGGTGCGGGGCGCCTCATGCCGCCGCCCGAGGCGGGGGCGGCCAGGGTGGCGG
>JALYNB010000081.1 GCA_030773395.1 Actinomycetota bacterium | reverse complement strand
TCCTCGACCAGGGCGGCGACGACCGCGACGACCACGGGCCAGGTGGCGGGGCTCTGGGCGTCGACCATGCGCAGCTCGAGCCACCCCTGGGCCCGCACCGGGGGGAACAGCGTCGTGAGGTGGTAGGCCAGGTCGTCCAGGCTGGGGTGCCGGGGTCCGGGGCGGCTGTCGCAGCCCTCGGTGACCCAGTCGCGGAAGCGCAGCCCGGGCGTGGGCCGGTGCACGCCGCCGGCGGCGTCCCGCAGGAGCATCACGCGCGCGTCCAGCGCGAAGCGCACGTAGGAGGGCACGGGGGCACCGGGCGTCGGGGGCAGGGTGCGACTCGCGTCGATCCCCCGCCAGACGGCCTGCCGGGTGGAGCGCCAGCCGCTCGGGCGTCCCCCGAGCAGGGGCGAGTTCGCGAAGGCCGCGACCAGCACCGGCGCCAGCGCGTGCACCAGTGACCAGCGCCGGGCCACGTCCGCGGCGTCCGTGCCGGCGTCGAGGCACACCTGCACGGACGCGGTCGAGCACATCATCGTGCGGCCGCACGCCGGGTCGGTGCCGGCGTCGCTGTCGAAGAACGCCTCCATCGCGGCGTACCGCGGCGTCCGCAATTGGCGCTGCGGGGGCCGCAGCGGGTCGGCCCCCAGACCGGCGAGGGCCAGCCCTGCCCCGGCGAGCGCGCGGCTGACCAGCCCCACGTCCGCGGACAGCGCCGCCGTGCAGGCGAGCGGTCCGGGCAGGGCGCAGCTGGACAGCTCCAGCTGCCCGCCCGGCTCCCAGGTCACGGCACTCCCGCCCGGCAGCGGACCGAGCCCGTCCAGCAGGTCGCGCAGCCGCGGGAGCGGGACGGGCTGGTGTGGGCGGGACGGGTCGAGCACGAGGAACTCGAGCTCGGCCCCGACCAGGCCGGTGGGGGCCTGTCGGAAGCAGTGCGCGCCGACGTGGTCGGCGACGCGGTCGAGGGTCAGGGCCCGACTGCTCACGGTGACCCTCCTGTCGACGACGGGCGCGGCGCACCCCCGATCACGATGCCACGGCCACCGGCCGGTCGGCTCCCCCCGACCTGCTGGAACCCGGCGCGACCGGACGGCGCTCCGCTTCGGTCAGCCCGCTCCCGAGCTCTCCTGGCCCGGGGCGGCGACCGTGGTCGCGCCGGGCACCTCGGCCTGCTGCTCGAGCCGCTCGAGCACCTCCCCCGCGCAGAGCGCGAGCTCCTCGATGACGCTCTCGTCGAGGGTCCGGGGAGCGGTGCCCAGCGCACAGACCGTGCCGATGACGGAGCCCTCGCTGGTGATCAACGGCACGCCCGCGTAGGCGCGGAGCCCGTCCAGGGCGACCAGCGGGGTGTCGGCCCACGCCGGGTCGGCCGCCAGGTCGTCGACGACGTACGCCGCGGCCTGGCGCGCCGTGGTGCTGCACATCGCCCACTCGGCGGGCACGCCGCCCGCGAGGGCGATCCAGCCGTCCAGGCCGCGGGCCGCGACCACGGCCACGGTGTCGGCGAGCAGCACGTTGACCAGCACGGTCTCCGCGCCCGTGCGGGCGGCGAGCCCGTCGAGCAGGTCCGCGACGGCGGGCTCCACCTGCTCTCGCGCCGCGGTCCCGGCAAGCCCGAGACGGGCGACGGCGGTGAGACGCTCGGGTGCGTAGCGGGGATTCGGCGACGGTGCCATGGCCCGCACCGCAGCGAGGTCGGTCATCGGTTTGCTCCCGCTCTGGTCGTCCTGGCCGTCAACGTGCGGTAGGCCCGGAGGCGCACGTCCCATCCGCGGGCGAGCACGGCGGGGGCTCCTCCCTGCGCCATGAACGCGTCCGCGACCCGCTGCAGGTCGTCGACATCGAGGTCCATCCCGTGCAGCCCCAGCCTCCGCGTGACGTCGCCCCACCGCTGGAGGGCCTCGACGCCGCCCACGCAGTGGGCGAGCTGGGTCAGGGCGTCCAGGGCCCTCGGCGCGGACAGCCCGTATCCGGGCACGGGACCGCCGTCGGGGGGTCGGCGGGGGGCAGCGGGCACGAGCATGATCTCGGCGGCCGCCCGCCGGGGCTTGAGCCCGAACGCCGCCCCGGTCCCCTCGGCCGCAAGGGTCAGCGGGCGCCGCCCCCGTAGCCGTGGGTGACGTCGATCGTCAGGACGAGCCGGCGCTCGTCGACCATCGCCCGGTAGTACTCGTCCCAGTCGGGGTGGTCGGTGCCGGCGATGCCGACGTACAACGCGGCGAGCGCCCGGCCGGTCTCGTCTCCCGGTGTCGTGGTCACCGGTGACAGGTGCGCGTTCCCGTCCAGAGCCGCCCAGGCGGACCCGTCCGGGGTGCTCACGTGCAGGGTCGCCCGGGGGTCCTGCCGCAGGTTGCGGGTCTTCGCCCGGTCCTCGGTGACCGAGACCCGGATCTGCCGGTCGCGCACGGCGTACACGATGTTGCTCGTCTGCGGCCGGCCGTTCCTGCGCAGCGTGACCAGCACGCCGAGCCGCTGCCCGGCCACCAGCGCCAGTGCCTCCTCGAGCGTCACGCTGTCCTCCCTCGTCCCGGCGGCTGGGGCCCGCCGCCTACATCCTCCTCGGCCCCGCGTCCGAGCGGGAGCGCGGCGGCGCCACCCGGACCGCCGCGTCGAGCACGGACAGGCCGGTGGGTCCGGCCAGGACGGGCCTCAGCTCGAGCCGGGCCACGGTGGGCAGGTCGTCGGCGAGGGCGGCGACCCGCAGCAGCAGCTCCTCGACCGCCCCCACGTCGACGGCAGGGCCACCGCCGTGCCCGAACAGCAGGGGCGCCGCTCGGACGCTGCGCACCAGTTCGGCGGCGTCGCGGTCGGTCATCGGGAGTATCCGGAACGCGCGGTCGCCCAGCAGCTCGGCGACCCCGGCGAGCCCGAACGCCACGACGGGCCCGAAAGAGGGGTCGTCCATCGCGCAGATGACCACGGCGACGCTCTGTCCGAGGGCCGTGGCCTGAGCAGCCGCTTCCTGCGGCGAGGCGGCCGAGAGCGCCCGCTGCACGCTGATGCCGTAGCAGGCGAGCAGCTCGGTCACCCGCTCCGGCGGCAGTTCCCCGGCCCCGCGGGACTCGACCTCGGCCTCCACGAGGGCGCGGGCGCGGTCGACGTCGACCCCGGGCAGGTCCGGTAGCGCGCCGTAGGGGCGGCGGCGCCACTCCGCGTAGTCGGTGACCCTGGCGAGCGCCTGGACCGCCGCCTCCGGTGAGTCGAAGCGCGGCAGGCGGGAGGCTCCCGCCGCGGTCCCTTCCGTGCCGTGGAACGCCAGCAGCGTGGCGACCACGGGCTTGCCCGAGCGGGCGGTGGCGGACGCGAGGAGCTCCACGATGTCGGCACCGGCCGGCGGGACCGGGGGGACGAAGACGGTGACGACCGAGTCCACGTCCTGGTCGGCGATCACAGTGCCCACGCACGCCGCGAGCTCATCGGGGCGGCAGCTTCCGCCGAGGTCGAGGGGGTTGCCGACCCGGGCCCGGGAACTCAGGGCCGGGGCGAGCGCGTCCACCGTCGCGCGCCCGAGCGGGGCGACCGTGAGGCCGGCGTCGACGCACGCGTCGGCGGCGAGCTTCGCCAGGGCGCCCGAGTTGGCCACGACGGCCACGCGTCGCCCGGCCGGCAGCGGCTGGGTGGCGAAGACCTGCGCGGTGTCGAACAGCTGGCTGAGCGTGTCGACCCGGACCACCCCGGCCTGCTGGAACAGGGCGTCCACCGGCGCCTCGGGCGCCGCGGCCAGCACGCGGCCGCTCTTGACCGCGACGATCGGGGTGAGCCGGCTGACCCGGCGGGCCAGCCGGGCGAACTTGCGCGGGTTGCCGAAGGTCTCCAGGTAGAGCAGCACGACCTCGGTTGCGGGGTCGTCCTCCCAGTACTGCAGCAGGTCGTTCCCGCTGACGTCGGCGCGGTTGCCGGCCGAGACGAACGTCGACACCCCGAGGCCCCGCTCGGCGAGCGCCCGCAGGATGGCGACGCCGAGGCCCCCCGAGTGGGCGAAGAAACCGACCCGGCCGTTCGGCGGCGCGGGCCGCGCCGCGGTGGCGTTGAGCGCGACCGCCGGCGCGGTGTTCACCACCCCGAAGCAGTTGGGCCCGAGGACGCGCATGCCGTTGCCCCGCGCACGGGCGACCAGCTCCTGCTCGGCTGCGGCGCCCTCCGGACCGTTCTCGGCGAACCCGGCGGACAGCACCACCAGCCCGTGCACGCCCTTGCGCGCGCACTCCTCCACCACGGAGGGCACGGCGTCCGGCGGGGTCGCCACCACGGCGAGGTCGACACCTCCGGGCACGTCGGAGAGCCGCGGGTAAGCCCGGACCCCGGTGACCGCCACGGCCGCCGGGTTGACCGGGTAGACCGGACCCCCGAAGCCGCCCGCGATGAGGCTGACGAACACCTCGTGGCCCAGGGTCCCGGGCTCCCGGCTCGCTCCCACCACCGCGACCGACCGCGGCGCGAGCAGCCGCTGGATGGAGCGGGCCTCTGACCAGTGCTCCCTGGCCTCCCGCACCGACCGGGAGACCTCCGTCGGCTCGACCGGGAACGTGAGGTGGGCGACGCCCTCGTCGTACGACCGCGCGGGCTGGTAACCGGCGTCCCGGAAGACCTTGATCATGCGATGGTTGTCGGCGAGGACGTGGGCGCTGAACCGGCCGGCGCCCCGTTCCTGCGCCGCGGCCGCGAGGTGCTCCAACAGCACCGACCCGAGCCCCCGCCCCTGGTGGGCGTCCTCGACGACGAACGCGACCTCCGCGTCGCTGGTGCCCGGCACGGTGTCGTAGCGGGCGACGCCGACGATCTGGTCGCGCAGGGACGCCACGAGGGCGACCCGCGAGCGGTGGTCGACGCCGGTCAGGTGCGCGACCTCGTCCGGCGTCAGCACGGGACGGGGCGCGAAGTACCGGTAGTAGACGCTGTCCGGGGAGAGCCGGGCGTGCAGGCCGAGCAGGCGCTCCCCGTCGTCCGGTCTGATCGGGCGGACCCGCACCGTGCCGCCGTCGGCCAGCACGACGTCGGCCTCCCAGTGCGCCGGGTACTCCTCCACCATCAGGCGGGCGCTGCCGTCGGCCGTGCGCGGGGCGCCCGCCCGGGCGGCTCCCCGGCCCCTGAGCCGGGCGGCCTCCCGGTGGCCGACGCCTCCCGGCGGTGGAACTGCGGCGGCTCGGTGACAGGCATGGGACTCCTCTCCGGGGCCGGATCCTGCCCGCTGGACCGGTCGCTGCGGAAGGGCCGGACCCCGGAGGCGCCGGATCGCCGGGCGACCGACGTGGCGAGCACCCCTCCCGCCGATGGGACGGATGACATCCTCGCCTCGGGAAGGCGGGTGATGGACGTGGCGGCGTCGGTCTCGGTGAGCCGCCAGGCCGTGCTCGCCTTCCGGGCGGCCGCGAACGGGCTGCACCGGGACGGCACCGACGCCGCGACCCTCGCGCTCGACCTCGGCGTGCAGGACACGCCCCCCGGCTCGGCGGGGCTCGCCCTCGCCGCCCGGCTGGGCGCGGCGCCCGACACAGAAGGCCTCGCGCTGGCGTGGTCGGCCCGCGGGGCGCCGCGCCTGCACCGCCCCGGCGACCTGCCTGCCCTCGCCGCCGCCCTGTGGCCGCTGTCCGACGCCGACGCCACGGCCCGCTACGCCACCGGCGTCATCCCCGACGGCGGCCGGCTCGGG
>JALYNB010000080.1 GCA_030773395.1 Actinomycetota bacterium | reverse complement strand
GCCCGACCCCAGCACCAGCAGGAGAGGCGATGAGCGGCACCTCGGTCAGTCTCCTGGGGTTCGCAGCCCTGCTGGCCACCGGTCTCGCCCTCGAGGTCGCCGCCCGGCGACGTCCCCCAGTGGTGCCTGTCGCGACCGCCGGGCAAGCGCTCACCACCGCCATGCGCACCACATCGGGCCAGCTCACCGTCCTGACGGCCTGGATCTGGCTCAGACTGCACTTCCTGGCCCGCTGACCACAGCCACTCGCCGAGCAGCGTGCGACAGTTCGCCGACCCGTACGCGCGGCCAGCACACAAGCGCTTCACGCGTCACCCCGGGCGACCGCACCTTCGGCACCTGAGATGTGCGAGTCGCCGATGAGCTAAATTAGTCGTATAGGCGGAAGAACATGGGAGCAGAGCCCTCCCCCTGCAGCTCCACGGACGCGGGCAAGGGCCAGGAGAACCAGGTCGCTCTCGGACATGCCAGCCGACGCTCATGTCCTCACTGTCACCAGGCTTGATGATGAGATGCGGAGGGTACCACCGGGTCTTCGAGCGCTGACCTGTCACATGAACAGGTTGCCCGTGGCGCAGACAACTTGGTGCAAGCCTTTGCCCTATCAGGACACGCCGCTCAGGCGCTGCTTCGGAGCGCGGCGCCTGAGCGGCGGTCAGGTCACGGCTTGGTGGCTGTCGCGGTCTCGACGTTCAACACGCCGTCACGCTGGCCCATGGCACGGCCGCGGACCAGCCACGACAGCACGATGTTCTGCAGCACCTGGTAGTCGGTCTCGGCGTGCATGAAGTGCGAGGCGCAGTGCGCCAGGACGAACATCTTGTCGCGCGAGCCGAGGTCCTCGTAGAGGTCCCGGACGTTTGCCGCCGGAACGGTCTCGTCCAGGTCGCCCGCGATCAGCAGCGCTGGGGCGCGCACCTGCGCGGCGAGCGCGGCGTTCCAGCCGCCGGCCCCGAACAGCCCTGCGTTTGTGGGCCGGCGGATGAACCCGTGCCCCCAGGTCGCGGCGACCTGGTCGGAGGCGAGGCTCTGGCGCCACATGGCCTCCTGCACGTCAGGGTCGACCTGGTCCTCGCACGACACCTCGCTGTTCCAGCGGTCCAGGAAGCCCTCGCGGTCCTGAATCGTGAAGGCGGCTCCGGGCGGCTGCGCGGGCGGGGCGTCACCGCTGCTCCGCTGGTACGCCGGGGCGAACGCCACGAGCTTGTTGACCTTCTCGGGGTGCAGCGCGGCGTAGCCCCCGGTGCGGGTACCGCCCTGCGACCAGCCGACAAGGTTGACCCGGTCCTCGCCCGACCGCTTCCGGATGAAGTCGACGACGGAGTCGAGGGCGGCCCAATCCGACGCGTTCGTCGTCAGCGCGAAGGGGTAGCTGGGTTCGCAGACCGCGTCGAGGACGTCCGGGACGAGCAGCTGCTGCTTGGCGGGGCTCAGGTTGCACGGGTCCTCCATCGGCCAGGGCCGGGAGGACTTGCCGTAGCCTTCCATGTCCACCGCGAAGACGCGGAACCCGGCGCGGGCGAGGAAGTCCATCCAGCTGTAGTCCTTGTGCTGAATGTCGAAGGCGGGGGTGGTGGGATAGGTCGCACCGTGGACAATCAGGACCGTCCCGCGCGGGGGCCCGGGCCGCGGCTGGACCAGAGCCTTCTCCTGCACATAGAGCTGCACCGGCTGTCCGGCGATCACCGGCACCTGCGACCGGTGCCGCACGTAGTGGTCCGTGACCCGGAGGTCGTCCTCCGGCGGTGCCGGGTTCTGCTGTGCCTGCCCAGACGTAGACAGCATCAGCACAACCGCGAGGATCAGAACGAACAGTGACCTGGCTTTCAACATCTGGTGACCTGCCTCGTCGACTCGCCGAGGTCCGTGCCGATCAGCGCGGACCTGTCTGGACGGCGGCACGAGGGCAGGGTGCAGGGCCGGAGTTCGGGACCGGTGGGTGCAGCGCGCACCTACGACGTCCGTGTGTCTTGTCCGCCTTGTGAGGACGCGGGGGAGAGTCCCGCTCTCATCGTGGGGTGTCAAGCCGTCGCCCACAGCTGCGTGCCGAACACGAGGTTCTCTTCGCGCCGGAACAGCGTGTTCCCCGGCCGTCGGGCAAGCAGACCTGCGGGCGCCGGCCGGTTGAGCGTGCTCCCGGTCGGTGCCCGCGCCGCGGTCATAGCTCTCGAATGTCAGCAGGCGCTGGAAAAGCCACCGCAGTGGGATCCGGTACAGCGCGACCAGCATCGCGTGTCTGGCTCCTGCTGGGTCAGGCGTTGAGCGCCGGCAGGTCGGTTGGCGCTCACCTCCTCCAGCACTCTCGTGCAGGCCACGCTCCTCCTCCTGAAGCAGCAGGAGGAGTACAGGCCAGAGGACGGCAGTTGAGCGAGCTCCGAGGGTTGCTCCTGGCGGGAGCGACACGCTCGCCGAGCGGGATGATGTCCACTAACTATGCAAGAAGTGGCTGCCGCGCCCGGTCGTGCCTGGTTGTGGGGTGGGCGCTGTCCGTACGGTGGCGGTGTGCTCACCAGGGACGACGTCGAGTCGGCGCGGTACCGCATCGCCCGGTTGGTGCGTCGGACTCCGGTCATCGCGGTGGCCGCCGGTGAGCTGGTTCCCGCCGTCAAGGTGGCGTTGAAGCTGGAGCAGCTGCAGCACACCGGGTCGTTCAAGGCTCGCGGTGCGCTCAATCGAGTTCTGGCCGCGGCGGAGCGTGGGGAGCTGGGCGCGGCGGGCGTGGTCGCGGCGTCTGGGGGCAACGCCGGACTGGCCGTGGCATTCGCGGCTGCGCACGTCGGGGTGGCCGCCCGCGTGTATGTCCCGACCACGGCCCCCGCGGTCAAGGTGACCCGGCTCCGCGAGCTCGGCGCTGAGGTCGTGCAGGTCGGGGATCGCTACTCGCTGGCGTACGAGGCCGCGGTAACTCACGTCGAGGCGACCGGTGCGCTGTTCTGCCATGCCTACGACCAGCCGGAGGTCTGCGCGGGTCAGGGGACCCTCGCGCTGGAGCTGCTCGAGCAGCTCGGCGCAGAGGTCGACACGGTCCTCGTCGCCGTGGGCGGCGGCGGGCTCATGGCCGGCGTCGCCGCCGCGCTCGAGGGCCACGCCCGCGTCGTGGGGGTGGAGCCCCGCACTGTCCCCACCTTCGCGGCCGCCCTGGCCGCCGGAAGGCCGGTCGACGTGCCGGTGTCGGGCGTCGCCGCGGACTCACTCGGCGCCACCCGACTCGGCGAGATCGCCTGGGCGGTCGCGGGCCGGGCCGACGTCCGCTCGGTGATCGTCGAGGACCGCGACGTCGTCGCTGCCCGTCTCACCCTGTGAGAGCAGTACCGACTGGTGGTCGAGCACGGGGCCGCCAGTGTGGTCGCGGCCCTGCTCACCGGTGCCTACATGCCCGACCCCGCAGAGCGCGTCGCCGCGGTCCTGTGCGGCGCCAACACGCCCTTGGATGACCTGACGCCCGAGGCACCAAGCCGCCGCTAACGCGGACAGAAGCAGCGGTCTGGATCGAGTCAGGAGGCCCTCCTCAGAGTCCGAGCAGGGCGACGCTGGAGTGCGACGGCGGGTGATCTTCAGGAGTGCGCGCGAGGCTGGGGCGGTTTCGGCCGTGGCGGGCACGAGGCTCAGGACCCGGCGGGTGGCCGGGTCGAGGGGCACGACGGCCAGGTCGTGGCCTGAGGTGAGGGTCAGCTCAGGAACCACGGTGACGCCGAGGCGCTCGCGGACGAGGGCGAACAGCGCCGTCAGGTCGCGGACCCGCCGGGCCGCGCGGAGCTCGAGCCCGGTCTGCCGGTACAGCTGCTGCAGGAGGGGCTCGCAACCGCCATCGGAGAGCAGGAACGGGTCGTCGCGCAGGTCGGCGAGCCGCACCTCGTGCTGGCCGGCGAGGGGGTGGTCGCGGTCGAGCACCGCAACCAGGGCGTCGCGGGCGAGCACGACGCCGGCGTCCATACTCAGGGCCGGCGAACTGGCCTCCGTGGTGTCGGGCGGTGTCTCCCGTCCCGACTGGCCCGTTCTCGAGCCGGGGCGGTCACCGCGAGGTCGGCGACACGGTCCTCGAGCCAGGCGCAGACCTCGCTGTCGCTGCCTTCCAGCAGCACCACGTCGACGTCGGGGTGATCGCGGATCAGCTCGCCGATCAGGGCGGGCAGCAGTTGCACAGCGCTGGGAGCGGCGGCCACCCGCAGGCGTCCCTGCAGGTGACCGCGCGCGGCCGCCGTCTTGTCGGTGATCTGCTCGGTGCGGCGCATCACCTCCCGGGCGTGGGCGAGCACGCGGCTGCCGTGCGCGGTCGACCCGACGCCGTTCCGCGACCGGGACAAGCAAGGTCAGCCCCAGCTCGCGCTCAAGCGACGCGACAGCGGGCACAACTGCAGGGTGACTTCCGCTGACGCATCCGATCGGACCAGGCTGGACAGTGTCCGGGTCGACCTCGACAGCACTGGGCAGGCCCCGGCGCAGGCTCGGCGAGCCGTGCAGCGGGCGCTGTTGGCGTGGCGGCTGCCCGCGCTGGTCGACACGGTCGTGCTGGCGGTCAGCGAGTTGGTCACGAACGCCGTGCGTTACGGGCGGCCGCCGGTCTGCGTCGTGCTGCAGCGCGACCGTCAGGAGGTGCACCTCGATGTCCACGACGGCAGTCCGCGGGAGCCCGCCGGCCCGCGCCGGACGAGCGTGATCGCGGAGTCCGGTCGCGGCATGAACATCGTTCACGCCCTGGC
>JALYNB010000079.1 GCA_030773395.1 Actinomycetota bacterium | reverse complement strand
CCGCCGCCCGGTGCGCCGCGGAGTCGCCCGTGGGCAGTGCGCTCGTCTGCGGCGACGTGGCCGCCGCTCCGCCGACGAGGACCTCGGTGCCGCCGCGGCCGCCCGCCTCCGCCACGTCGGCCACGATGACGGAGATGTTGTCGGGGCCGCCCCCGCGCAGGGCAAGCTCGACGAGCCGGCGGGCGGCCTGCTCGCGGTCCTCCGTCTGCAGGGTCTCGAGCATCGTCTGCGGGCTGACCACGCCGGACAGGCCGTCGGTACACAGCAGGTACCGGTCGCCGGGCCGGGCCTCCCGCACGGACAGGTCGGGGTCGACCCCCTCGCGCCCGTCGAGCGCCCGGGTGAGGAGCGAGCGCTGCGGGTGGGAACTCGCCTCGTCGGCGCTGATGCGCTGCTCGTCGACGAGTGTCTGCACGAGGGTGTGGTCGTGGGTGATCTGCGTCAGCTGCCCGCCGCGGAGCAGGTAGGCGCGGGAGTCACCGACGTGCAGCACGCCGATGCGGCTGCCGGCCCAGAGCATGGCCGTGAGCGTCGTGCCCATCCCGTCGAGGGTCCCGTCCGCGCTGACCATCTCGCGGAGGCGGCTGTTCGCGGTCTCCGCCGCGTCGCGCAGCGCGTCGAGGAGGTCGGCGCCCGGCACGTCCTCGTCGAGCGGCGCGACGGCGGCGATCGCGACGGCGCTGGCCACCTCGCCGGCCGCGTGACCGCCCATGCCGTCGGCGACCGCGAGCAGGCGCGGGCCGGCGTACACGCTGTCCTCGTTGCCGTCGCGCAGCAGCCCGCGGTCGGAGACAGCCGCGTAGCGCAGCTGGAGGGTCACTTGCGCAGCTCCATCACGGTCTTGCCGATCCGGATGGGCGTGCCGATGGGGACCGGCACCGGGGCCGTCACGCGCTCGCGGTCGAGGTAGGTGCCGTTCGTGGACCCGAGGTCCTCCAGCAGCCAAGCCCCGTCGCCGGGCACGAGCCGCGCGTGGTGGGTGCTGGCGTAGTCGTCCGTCAGCACGACCGTCGACGTGTCGGCCCGCCCGATCGTGACGGGGGACCCGCTGAGGCTGACCTTCGTGCCGGCGAGCGAGCCCTGGGTCACGACGAGGGCGCGGGCCTGGCTGCGCCGCTGCTTGCTCGGCGAGGCAGCCGACGCGGGGACGCGGCCGGCCCGGGGAGGCGCCCCGCCGAACAGGTCGGTGCGGATCACGCGGACCGCGGACAGGACGAAGACCCAGAGCAGGGCGAGGAACCCGAACCGGAGCAGCACGAGGACGACCTCAGGCACGGGGCACCCCTCCGGGGGAGGCGACCGGCGGGCAGCAGAGGGGACGGCGGAGGCCCCGCGCCGCTGCCGTCACAGCACGTCCCGGCGGAAGACCAGGGCGGACTCCCCCAGCTCGATGCGGTCGCCGTCACGGAGTGGATGGGTCTGAACGGGGCGCCCGTTCACGCGGGTGCCGTTCGTGGACCCGAGGTCGGTGAGGAGCAGGTCGCGGCCGCGCCGACGGACCTCCAGGTGTCGCCGGGACACGCCCGGGTCGGTCAGGCGCAGGTGCACGTCGCCCGTGCGCCCCACGAGCGTCACGTCGCGGTCGAGCTCGAGCACCTGCTCGACGGAGTCGTCGTGCCCCGGAGCGGAGAGCACCACGAGCCGGGGGACGTCATTGCGGACGGCCGGCTGGGCTCGCGTGGTCTCCGAGTCGCCGACCGACGGACGGGGCCGGGACGCGGGCACGGCGAGCGGACGCGCCGGCATGGGGACGCGCTGCTCGTCACCCACCACGGAGCTGCGCACGCGGAACACGCCCGTGTCGAGCTCATCGGTGCGCTCCAGCTGGACCCGGACCGGGCCCACGAAGCTCCAGCCGCGCTCCTGCGCGTGCTCCCGGACCATGGACTCGAACTCGCGGCACAGCGCGGGCGCGTAGGGCTGCAACCGCTCCGAGTCGCTGCTGCCGAGCTCGACGACGTACGTGTTGGGCACGAGGACACGGCCCTGGCCGACGATGGCCTTCCGGTCCTCGGCCTCGCGCTGCAGGGCGCCCGCGACCTCGACGGGCTCGACGACGCCCTTGAACACCTTGGCGAAGGCACCCTCGACCAGTCCCTCGAGCCGTCGCTCGAACCGCTGCAGGACCCCCACGAGACCACCTCCTCCACCGCGTCACAGGGCCTCGACCCGGCCCGATCGTACGGCGAGGGTGCGACAGGCGGCGTCCGGCGGCGCCGCGCGGGCGGAGGCCGGGGCGGGCTGCTCCGACGGGCCGTCACCCGGTCGGGCGGCTGACGCGGCGGGGGTGGCGGTGCGATCCTGGGTCCGCGGAGGTGGTGCATGTACTCGCTGGTGAGCGCGTCGGTCCTGGGCTACGACCTGTCGAGGTTGCCCGGCGGCGACGCCGTCTCGGCGGTGCTGCGCCGCGCCCTGGCGCTCGGGCCGGCCGACCTGCCCCGACTCGTGCCGGACGCGGGCCCCGACGCTGGCCTCGACGCGGAGCCCCGGCTCAGGGCCCGGAGCACCGCTCTCGGCGAGGCCCGTCGTCTCGTCCGCACGCCGGACGCCCTGCACGCCGCCGTCACCCACCTCGCGGACGCCCCCCGGCGCCGGGTCGCGCTGGGCCTGCTCGAGCGCGCGTCGCTCGGGCACGTCGACGCGCTCGTTCGCCTGGTTCGCGCGGACCTCCTGGACTGGACGTGGCGAGGCGACCGCGAGCTCGCCGTCCGCGGCCCG
>JALYNB010000078.1 GCA_030773395.1 Actinomycetota bacterium | reverse complement strand
ACGTCGACCAGGCCGGGCCGCCCCTGGGCGGTCCGGCCTGGTGCGTGCCTGCGGGGGGTCCGCTCAGCCGGCGACGGGCGCCGGGCGGTAGGTGCCGAAGCTCCAGATGTTGCCCTCGGGGTCGCGGGCCGTGTACTCCCGCGACCCGTACTCCTGGTCGGTCAGGCCCTGCAGCACCTCCGCGCCTGCCGCGACCGCGCGCTCGTGGTGGGCGTCCGGGTCGTCGACGACGACGTAGACCACGGAGGGGCCGGTCTTCTCCGGTAGCACGCTGCCCTGTCCGGCCGTCCCCAGCATGACCATCCCGCCCGCCCAGACCAGCTCGGCGTGCGCGACGGTGCCGTCGGGGCCGTCGTGCACCTGGCTGGTCGTGAAGCCGAACGCATCGGTGAGGAACTGGACTGCGGCCCGCGCGTCGGCGTACCGGACCACCGGGACGACGTCGGGCGTGGCGACCGTCAGGGCGCTGGCGACGCTCGGCACGCCGCTCCCGGCGCCGGACTGCTCGGACATCTGCTGCTCCTCCGGGTACGGGGCGCCGTCCGGGGCACGGCGCCGCGACCGTCACCGTAGGGCCCCGGCAGGGCCGCCGGGGGGACGGCGCCCCGCCGGGGCGGGAGTCGGGACGGGGTCGGGTGGATCAGGGGCGCACGAGGCTGGCCGGGGTGAAACTCGTCGCCGAACCCTGGGTCTCCGCCTCTGCCGACGGCTGTGCGTCCTCGGCGGCGTCGGCGGCGTCGTCGCCCCCGCGGCCGTGGCCCCGGCCGAACGACCCGCCCTCCTGGACCAACGTGGAGATCCCGCTCCTCCAGGTCGGCGGCCTTATCGTCGGCCTCCGCCTGGGTGAGCCTCCCGTCCTCGACAGCCTGGGACAGCCGCTCCCGGGCCTCGGCGACAAGGGCGTCGACGAGCGTGTCGACCGCGACCCCCTCGCGCTCGGCGACGTCGGCGAGGGTGTCGCCGTTGCGCAGGGCGTCGCGCAGCCCATTCTCGGGAACGCCCAGGGTCTCGGCGGCGGTGTCGAGGCTCAGGTGCCGACCGCCGTGGCCGTGCCGGTGACCGCCGAAGCGGGGGCGCTCCTCCGCCAGTCGCTGGGTGACGGCGTCCGCCTGCTCCTGCGTGATGGTGCCGCCGCTGACCAGACCGGCCAGGGCCTCCCGGATGGCGGTGACGCGCTCGGCGATCCCGTCGGCGGCCTCGGTCTCAGAGGACACCGCGGCCGAGGCCACAGCCGGGACGACGACCGCGCCGCCGGCGAGGGCCCCGAGGCCGAGGGCTCCGGCGGCCGCGATCGTGGTGAGGCGCTTGCGCATGGGACTCCTCCTGTCAGGTCCGGGTCCTCGGTGACCCGGTCGAGGAGGAGGTTCGGCCGCGTACCTGTGACGGGGCTGGGAGCGCACTGGCACCGTTCTGGGGGAACCCACGGGTCCGCTGCCCCCGCGAGGGACGCGTCCGCGGCGGGTGTGAGCCGGTTTCGCGGTCAGGCCGCGGGTGCCAGCACCTCGAGTGCGACGAGGTCCCAGACCGGCGCCACGGACCGGGCGAGGGCGTGGCAGGTGAGCTGCTCGGCGAGGCCGTCCCGCACGCGTCGCACGGTCACAGCAGCCTCCCCGACGTCGTCCCGCAGGACGACGCGCCAGGTGCCGGGCTCGACCTGCTCCTCCTGCACGGGGAGGAGGTCGTCGACGCCGAGACGTCCCAGCTCGGCCTGGGCGAAGTGCTGCGCGGCCTGGGCGGCCGGGCTGATGCTCGAGCGACCCCGGAGGAACTCGGGGAGGACCTGCCCGGCCCGCGTGGCGGCGAGCATCCGCCCCGCGGTCTCGCCGTCCAGCCGGCCGTAGTAGAGGCCGTGGGGCAGGACCACCGTGTTCGAGGCGAAGCGGTCACCGCCGATGTGTGAGCACTCCCAGGTGCGCTCGGGGTCGAGCGCGTCGAGGGCGGCCGCGACCGGGCGGCCTCGCATGGCGCAGCAGGTGTCGTGGCGCCCGTGCGTGCAGACCAGGAACAGCGGGCCGTCGACGCGCTGCCACCCGCCGTCGAGCGGGATCGGGTCGAGCGCGGAGTCCCCGTGCAGCGTTCGGTGCAGGACTCGCTCCGCGCCGGGGCGGCTGTCGACGACGAACACCGACCGGGAGTCGGTCGGAGCCTCGGCGCCGGATCCGTGGCGGCGGACCAGGAGCGGGCGTGCCCCGAGGGCGCGGGCCTGGGCGACGAGCGAGTCGCGAATGTGGGCGTCCAGGCGGGACTCCGGGAACCCGGACGGGCCCCACGGTCCCGCCTGCTCCACGAGGAGCCACCGGGACACGGCGCTCGCCGTGCCGAACAGTGGCTCCTCGCGGTCTGCGGAGGAGGCCGCACAGCGGAAGGCGCTCACGAAAGGCAACCTTACCTCAGTCAGCCGGCGCTGACACGGGCAGGACCGCTCCCTCCCGCAGGAGCCTGCGCACCAGCACGACCCCGTCCGCGGCGTCGACCCCCAGGTCGTCCGCCCGCACCACGCCACCGGCGACGGCCGCGCGGAGGGCGTCCGCGTACTCCAGCGGTACGCCGAGCTCCCGGTCCGGCAGCACAAGGACCGCGCGGCCCTCGCGCTCCAGCACCGTCATCCGCAGCCCGGCCCGGCGCCGTACGACGGTGTCGGGCGCGGCCCGCCGGGCCGCCTCCTCCTGGGCGAGCACCG
>JALYNB010000077.1 GCA_030773395.1 Actinomycetota bacterium | reverse complement strand
GAGCTGGAGGCGGCCGCGGGCGGCGGCGGCCCGGTGGCCCGCAAGGACCCGCGCTTCGTCTGGACGCTGCCGGCCTGGGACGACGTGCTGCCGGGCGCGGTCCGCGTCTGCGTGTTCCGCGAGCCCCTGCGCACCGCGCGGAGCATCCTCGGGATGACCGACACAGGTGACCTCGGGCTGACGCTCGCCGGCGCGGTCGGCGTGTGGACGGCGGCGTACCGGCGGTGCCTGCACCTGGCCGACGCGGAGGGCGGGCGCGGCTGGCTGTTCGTGCACTACGACCAGCTGGTCGACGGCACCGCCCTGCCCGCGCTCTCGGAGTCGCTCGGCGCGCCGCTGCCCGGGGGGTTCGCGGACGCGGGGCTGCGGCGCAGCCGCCCCGAGGGGGACGTGCCGACGGCGGCCGCGGCGGTGTACTACGAGCTGCGGGCCCGCGTTCGGCTGCCCTGAGAGTGCACCCCCGGGCTGTCCTGGCGGTGGGCTCCCGGGCAACGTTGCCGGGCGACCGCGGCGGGTAGGCGGCAGGCACAGAGACCCACCGAGAGGAGCCCCCGTGGCCGACCCCGTCGACCCCAAGAGCGTCGAGCTGGCGCTGAACGACCTGGACTTCCCCGCGAGCAAGCAGCAGATCGTCGAGCACGTGGAGCGGCGCGGCGGCCCGGGCGAGGTCCTGCGCGCCGTCCGCGCCCTGCCGCTCGCGGACTACAGCAACGTCGCCGAGGTCAAGCGCGGGATGCCGCTCGACACCTGAGCGGCGGCGGCTCAGCGGAACGACACCTGCACGAGGTCGAGCATCCGCTCGAGGTCGCGCTGCGCCTCGTGCGAGACGTCGCCGGCCTGGGCCAGGCGGAGGAGCTCGGCACGCTCCGCCTCGATGAGGGTCGTCCGCAGCCACTGCCCGATCGCCGCGAGCTCGGGCGGCGAGAGCGACTGGGGCCGGTCGACCGGGGCGTGCCGGTACTCGTCCTCGCCCGGGCAGCCGCCGAGGGTGGAGTGGGCCCGGCGGATCCGCTCCTCGAGGTGCCTGCGCTGCTCGGCGACGAGCTCGTCGGGCAGGTCCCGCTCGCCGGCGAGGCGCTCCAGCAGCCCCAGGGCTGCGCGCGCGATGTGGTGGTCGGCGACGGCCTCCTCGCGCTGCAGCTCCTCGGCGCGGTCGGCGCCGCCGGCCAGCCCGAGTCGCCGTACGAGCCAGGGCAGGGTCGTGCCCTGCACCACCAGCGTCGCGAGGATGACCGCGGCGGTGAGGAAGAGCAGGAGGTCACGCTCCGGGAAGCCGACAGGCAGCGACAGCGCCGCCGCCAGCGAGACGACACCCCGCATCCCCGCCCACGAGACCACCACCCCGCCACGCCAGTCGCGCACGCGCGCCGTGCCGACACCGACCTGGTGGGGGAGGCCGAGGGATAGCCACACCCACGCGAAGCGCACCACCACGACCGTCAGCACGACGGCCGCCGCGTACGCCGCCAGCGCGCCCGGGCCGTGCTCGCGCGCCCCGCCGGCGACGATCGCGGGGAACTGCAGGCCGACGAGCACGAACACGACGCCCTCGAGCAGGTACGTGATCATGCGCCAGAGCGCGTGCACCTCCAGTCGCGTCGCGGACGAGAGCAGCACCGGGCTGCGCTGGCCCAGGTGGAGCCCCGTGACGACGACGGCGAGCACGCCGGACCCGTGCAGCGCCTCCGCGGGGAGGAAGGCCGCGAACGGGGTGAGCAGCGACAGGCTGTTCTCGACGGGGGGGTCGTCGAGGCGCCGCCGGACGAACGCGATCGCGGCGGCCAGAGCCAGGCCGACCCCGATGCCGACGGCGCTGGCGAGCAGGAACTGGGCCGCGGCGTCCGCGAACGTCACGGCCGCGGCACCGACCGCCGCCACGGCGATGCGGAAGGAGACCAGCGCGGTCGCGTCGTTGACGAGGCTCTCGCCCTCGAGGATCGCGAGCAGCCGCCGGGGCATGCCGACCTCGCGCCCCACCGCCACGGCCGCGACGGCGTCGGGCGGCGCCACGATGGCGCCCAGGGCGAACGCGGCGGCCAAGGGCAGTGCCGGGACCAGCGCGACGGTGACGGCCGCGACCGCGGCGGCGGTCACCAGCACCAGGCCGACGGACAGCAGCGCGATGGGCTGCAGGTTCGCCCGGAAGTCGCGCATGGAGGTGTTGAGGGCCGCGTAGTAGAGGAGCGGCGGGAGGACGAGCGTCAGCACGACCTCGGGGTCGAGCGCGACACGCGGCACCCACGGCACCAGGCCGGCGGCGGTCCCCGCCAGCACGAGCACGATCGGGGTCTGCAGGCGGTAGCGGCGCGCGACGGCGGACAGCGCTGCCACCGCGGCGAGCAGCCCGAGGAACACGCCGTGATCCCCCACTGTGACCCCCTCCGCCCGGCCGCCCCGGTCCCGGCCGGCAGGAGCCCGCCGTGCGCACCGTACGACGCGGCAGGTAGCGCACTAGTGTCCGCAGTCCAACAGACGAGCACGCCAGCGAGACGAGGACGGCAGCCGCGTGACCACCACAGCGCTCATCTCCGGGGCCAGGCCCCTCTCGGACGCCGTCGGCGCCGCACTCCGGCAAGCCGGTGTCGATGTGCTCCTCTCCGAGGACGCGGGAGGCATCTCGGCCGTGCTCGGCGGTGTGGAGGCCGGCGGCCTCGACGTCTACGTGCAGCTGCCGGTCACGCTGTCCAGCGAGGGCTCGACCGTGGTCGCCCGTGTCCGACAGTTCCTCCGGGAGGGGATGCTGGCCCGGTTCGAGGCCGTGGAGGCCGTGCTGCCCGCCCTGGCCCGGGACGCGCGCGTGGTGATCGTGGCCGGCACGACGGCGCTCGACGGCGGGGAGCTCCCCGACGACCGGCGCGCCCGCTTCGCGCTGCTCGAGGTGCTGGCCCACGCCGTGCGGGCCGACCGCTCGGGCGAGCAGGTGCGCGTGCACACGCTCAGCAGCGGCCGCGGGGCCGACGAGATCGCGGCCGTGGCGCTGGGGCAGTCGGCGCCCGCGTCACCTGCGCTCGCCGACATCGCGTCGCGGGAGTCCGAGATGAGCTACGAGGACTGGCGCACGGAGGTGCTGGGACTCGCCACCGTCGAGGTCTGACGCGCCGAGCACCCCGGTCCGCTCACCGCGGGCTGATCCCCAGGGCGAGGACCAGCTCCAGGACCGCCCGCGGGTCGTCGAGCCGGTCGCCGAAGAGCTGGCGCAGCTGCGTCATCCGGTAGCGGACGGTCTGCGCGTGCACGACCAGGTCGGCGGCCACGTCCTCGCGGCGCCCCTGGTGCAGCAGCCACGACCGCAGCGTCTCCTCGAGCCGCTCCGCGGTGGTGGGACGGACGGCGGCGAGGGGGGCCAGCACGCGCCGACGCAGGTCGCGCAGCGCCTCCTCGTCGGCGCGCAGCAGGATCGTGGCCAGGTGCTCCTCGGTGTCCACGGTGGCCGGGCCGCGGGGGACGAGGGCGGCGGCGCGCAGCGCCCGTGAGTGCGACGACGCCACCTCCGACCACTGCCGGCTCGGCCCGACCACGGCCTGCCGCCCCTGCAGCACCTGCAGCAGCCGGGTGCGGTCGCTGCCGTCGGCCTCGGGGACGAGCAGGACGGAGGACTCGCCGCCGGCGTGCAGTCCGGGCACGTCGACCGTGAGGTCGAGCGTCCGCTGGTCGAGCAGGGCCACCGCGCCGCGCACCTGCCCCGTCGGCAGGAGCACGGCGGTGAGCGTCCCGGGCGGCGGCCAGTCCGCGCGCTCCGCGTGGGCCAGGAGGACGTCGAGCGGCGCGCCCGCCAGCAGGTCCTGACCGAGCCGCTCGAGGTAGCGCTGCCGGACCCGCCCCGACCGCGCGGACTCGTCGGCGTGCCCGGTCACGCTGGCCGCCGACAGCTCGTCGATGTAGGCGAACACCAGCTCCGCGAACTGGGCCAGCGTGGCCGCCGGCAGGCCGTCGGCGACCGCGACGGCGGCCAGCTCGCGCCACGAGACGCGCGCCCCGACGCGGTACGCGGCGAGCAGCGCGTCGACCGTGCGCCCGCTGCGGGCCTCGCCGCGTCCGAGCGCGTACGCCGCCTCCAGCGCCGGCTGCAGCGGTCGGCTGTCCGAGCCGGTGGCCCGCTCCGACAGGCGGAGGAAGGCTCGCAGGGCCATCTGCACCGCCTGCTCGAGGTTCTCGCCCATCTGGTCGGTGAGGGCGCCGGCGTAGACCGGCACCTCAGCGGTCACGGCGGCGATCGTCTTCTCGGCCACCGTCGGGAGGTGGGCCCGCAGCGTCGCCGACAGGTCGTCGTCCAGGGAGAGCTCGGCCGCCCCGCGGGCGGCGCGGCTCGAAGCTCCGCGCATGAGCGCATTGTTCGCCCGGGACAACAAACGCGTCAATCTTCACGTCGCACGGACAGGACTTCACGTCCGATGCCCCGGATGCTGGGGGCATGGAGACAGCGGTACGGCGCACGGGGCCCCTGCGCCTGCTCCGCGCAGACCCACTGCGCGCGGTACGAGACGGGGCCCGGAGGGTGGCCGAGGCGGTCACGACACCCCTGGTGCCCGCGGACTACCTCGACGTCCTCGACCCACTCTGGTCGTCGGCGGACCTCCGCGGGCGCGTCGTCGCCGTGCACGCCGAGACCGGGGACGCAGCGACGCTGGTGATCAAGCCCGGCCGCGGCTGGCGGCCCCACGTCCCGGGCCAGTACGTGCGGCTCGGGGTGGACGTCGACGGCGTCCGCCAGTGGCGCAGCTACTCGCTGACGTCCGTGCCCGGGCGCCCTGACGGCTGCCTGGCGGTGACCGTGAAGGCCATCCCCGGCGGGACGGTGAGCGAGCACCTCGTCCGCCGTACCGCAGTCGGCACGGTCGTGCAGCTCGAGGCCGCCGCCGGCGAGTTCGTCCTCCCCCGGCCGCGGCCGGCCAAGGTGCTGTTCGTCAGCGCCGGCAGCGGCATCACCCCGGTCATGGGGATGCTGCGCGACGCCGTGGACGAGCTGGAGGACGTCGTCGTCGTGCACTCGGCCCCCCGTGAGGCGGACGTGATCTTCGCTGCGGAGCTGCGCGGGTTGGCGGCGCGGGGACGGGTCCGGCTCGTGCTGCGCGAGACCGCCGTGGACGGCCGGCTGGAGCCCGACCAGCTGGCCGAGCTCGTCCCCGACGTCGGCGACCGGGTCACGTGGGCCTGCGGACCGGCCGACCTCCTGGACGCGCTCGAGCGACGCTTCGCCCAGGAGGGGATCGCCGACCGCCTCCACACCGAGCGGTTCCGCACGCAGGTGCTCGCCCCCGGCGACGGCGGGACGGTCACCTTCAGCCGGACCGGCCGCACCGTCGAGGCCGACGGGAGCACCGCCCTGCTCGACGCGGGCGAGGCCGCGGGAGTGCTCATGCCCTCCGGGTGCCGCATGGGCATCTGCTTCGGCTGCGTCGTCCCCCTGCGGGAGGGCGCCGTCCGCGACCTGCGCACCGGTGAGCTCACCTCCGCCGCCCCCGGCGACGGTGTGATCATCCAGACGTGCGTGTCGGCGGCAGCCGGCGCCTGCGACATCGACCTGTGAACACCTGAACCCCCCTGACCCCGTAGAGCCCAGGAGACGCCCGTGACGGTCATGCAGAAGAAGCCGCACAGCCCAGTGGCCCACCTCACCGACGCCGACATCGAGCAGCTGGGGCGCGAGCTCGACGCGATCCGCGAGCAGGTCGTGTCGACCCGGGGCGCGCGCGACGCCGCCTACATCCGCCGCGTCATCGACGCGCAGCGCCGCCTCGAGCTCGCGAGCCGGGGAGTGCTGCTGTTCTCGCTCCTGCCGCCGGCATGGCTCGTCGGCACCGCGGGGCTGGCCGTCTCCAAGATCCTCGAGAACATGGAGATCGGCCACAACGTCATGCACGGCCAGTGGGACTGGATGCGCGACCCCAAGATCCACTCCACGACATGGGAGTGGGACAACGCCTCGCCCGCGGCGCTGTGGAAGCACTCGCACAACGAGATCCACCACACCTACACGAACGTCGTCGGCCGCGACAACGACCTCGGCTACGGCATCATGCGCGTCGACGAGGACCAGCGCTGGCACCCGTTCTACCTGGCGCAGCCGCTGTGGAACTTCCTCAACGCGTGCGTGTTCGAGTACGGGATCGCGGCGTACGACCTCGAGGTCGGCAAGTACCTCAAGGGCCGCAAGGACGAGGAGGAGTTCCGCCGCGGGCTCGCGCTGGTGCTCGCGAAGATCAAGAAGCAGGCGAGCCGCGACTACGTCGTGCACCCGCTGCTGTCCGGGCCGTCCGCGGTCCCGACGCTGGCCGCGAACGTCGTCGCCAACCTCGTGCGCAACCTCTGGACCCACTCCGTGATCATGTGCGGGCACTTCCCGGAGGGCGTCGAGACATTCGAGAAGAGGTCGATCGAGGGCGAGACCCGCGGGGAGTGGTACCTGCGGCAGATGCTGGGGGCGGCCAACATCAGCGGCGGGCCGTTCCTGCACCTGATGACCGGCAACCTGTCGTACCAGATCGAGCACCACCTCTTCCCCGACCTGCCGAGCAACCGCTACTCCGAGATCGCGCCCCAGGTGCGCGACCTGTTCGACCGGTACGGCCTCAGCTACACCACGGGCTCGCTGCCGCGGCAGGTCGGGTCCGCGTGGAAGAAGGTGTTCCGGCTCTCCCTGCCGAACGACTTCTCTTCGCGCGGCACCGCGAAGGCGCTCGTCCGCTCGCTCCCGCTCCCGGGGGCGCGCACGGTGAGGGGCGTCCCCCAGCCGGTCGCGGCCTGACCCGTCGGTCTCGGGCGGCCGCGCAGTCGCCCGACCGGCCGGGCGGTCGCCTTCCGGCAACACGTACCTCCTCCGCTCGACAGGCGCGACGGTCCCGGGCAGGGTGACGAGCCACTGCCGCGCCGGGCCCTCCGACGCGCACGAGCGCCGGAGGACGCCCATGTCTGGACTGCAGGTGAAGCCCGGGACGTCCTGGGCCGAGACGTACGCGCGCTGCGTCAGCGTCGCGCCCGAGGCCTTCGACCCCGACCGCCTCCTCAACCTCATCGGTGGTGAGTGGCGCCGGGTCGGCATCCCCGGCCACCACGAGAGCCCCGTGGACATGTCCCCGATCCCGGGGCCGCCCCGGGTCGACCACGCGACCGCCGTCGACGCGGTGGCGCAGGCCCGGCGCCAGCACGAGGACTGGCTCGGCGTCGACCTGGACGAGCGGCGGGCGCGCGTCACCCGCGCCGTCGACGACATGACCGTGCACCGCGACCTGCTGGCCGTGCTGCTGGCCTGGGAGATCGGCAAGCCGTGGCGGCTCGCCCGCGCCGACGTGGACCGCTGCCTCGACGGCGTCCGCTGGTACGTCGAGGAGATCGAGCGCCAGCTCGGGGTGGGCACGGACGCCGAGCGGCGCCCGCTCCCCGGCCCGGTGTCGAACATCGCGAGCTGGAACTACCCGATGAGCGTGCAGGTGCACGCCGAGCTCGTGCAGGCCCTGGCCGGCAACGGCGTCGTGGCCAAGACCCCCAGCCAGGGCGGCTTCCACTGCCTGACCCTCGCGCACGCGTTCATGGTGCGCGCCGGGCTGCCGGTGACACTGCTGTCCGGCATCGGCAGCAAGCTCGGTGACGCCCTCATCAGCAGTGAGGGCATCGGCGCCCTCGCGTTCGTCGGCGGCCGGGCCAACGGCCGGGC
>JALYNB010000076.1 GCA_030773395.1 Actinomycetota bacterium | reverse complement strand
CCGTCACCTGCCGCCCCAGCATCCCCTCGCTGAGCACCAGCGAGAGCCCGCCGGCCAGCAGCACGGTCGTCACGTAGCTGACGATCCCGCCGACGACCGACGCCCCGACCGACGTCGCGAAGGCGGCCGTCGTGTCGGAGACCAGGGTGACGTTCTGCAGCAGCGCGAACAGGCCGGTCACGACCGCCACCGCAGCCGAGAGCGCGAAGGTGGGGCGGGGGTAGCGGCGCATCGTGGTGATCGTGCCGTCGAGGATCTCGGCGAGCCCTAGGGGGCGCAGGGGCACGACGCCCGGCTTCGGGGCCGGCGGCGCGCCGAAACCGCCGTACGGGCCCGGCGTCCCGTAGGGCTCGCCGTACTGGCCCGCCCGCGCCTGGGAGCCTGCCTGCCCGTAGCCCTGCTGCCCGTAGGCCTGTTCGCGGCCCGGCTGGTCCTGGCCGAGGGGGCCGGGGTCGGGGTGGTGAGTCATGCTCCACGTCCTGTCGCGCCCGGGCTCGCTCGACCCGGAGTCGGATCGACGGTATACCCGCACCCGCGCTGCGACGGGCGCGTTGGAGAGCATGTGACCGTGACGGAGCAACCGGTCCTGGACAGCTTCCCCCGGCAGTCGGCGCGGACGCGCCGCTACACGCTCGGCGCCCCGCGTGCGGTGCGTGTCGCGCAGGACGGCAGCCGCGTCGTCTTCCTGCGGTCGGGCTCGAGCACGGACCCGGTGACCGGGCTGTGGGTGCTCGACGTGGCCGCGGGAGTCGAGCGCCAGGTCGTCGACACGCACGCGCTGCTCGCCGGCGGCGCGGAGGCACTCACCGACGAGGAGCGCCGCCGCCGCGAGCGGGCGCGGGAGAGCGCGGGGGGCGTGACAGCGTACGCGACGGACCCCGCGTGCCGGCTCGCCGCGTTCGCGCTGTCGGGCCGGCTCTTCGTCGCCGACCTCACCGGTGAGCAGCAGCCGGGCGTCGAGCCCGTGCGGGAACTGCCGGCCGCGGGCCCGGTGTTCGACCCGCGGCCCGACCCCACCGCTCGGCGGGTCGCCTACACGACGGGCGGGGCGCTGCACGTCGTCGACGTCGACAGCGGCGACGACCGGCTGCTCGCCGCCTCCGACGACGCCGACGTCACGTGGGGGCTCGCGGAGTTCATCGCCGCGGAGGAGATGGACCGCGCCCGGGGCCACTGGTGGTCGCCCGACGGCGGCGCGCTGCTCGCCGCCTGCGTCGACATCGGGCCGGTCCAGCGCTGGCACGTCGCGGACCCGAACCGGCCCGAGCAGCCGCCGGCCGTGCTCCCCTATCCCGCGGCCGGGACGCCGAACGCCGACGTCTCGCTCGCGGTCGTGGCTCGCGACGGCAGCCGGGTCGAGGTGACCTGGGACCGTGCGGCCCTCCCCTACCTGGCCGACGCGGGCTGGTCGGACGCGGGGGGCCTCGTCCTCGTCGTGCAGTCGCGCGACCAGCGCACGGTGCAGGTGCTGCGCGCCGACCCGGCCACGGGACGCACGGAGCAGGTGCTCACCGAGACCGACCCGCTCTGGGTCGACCTCGTCGGGCTCCCGCGCTGGCTGGACGACGGGAGGCTCGTCTGGCTGCGCGACCTCGACGACACGCGCCGGCTGCTCGTCGGCGCGGTGCCGGTCACCCCCGTCGGCCTGCAGGTGCGGGAGGTCGTCGGCGTCACCGGCGACGAGGTGGTCTTCACCGCCTCCGACGACCCGGTCGAGAGGCACGTGTGGGCGTGGTCCGACCGGGAGGGCGCGCGTCGGCTCACAACCGAGGCCGGCGTGCACCGCGCGGAGGTCGGCGGGGACGTGCGCGTCGTCAGCTCCGCCGCGCTGGACCGGCCGGGCAGCCGGACGGTCGTGCTCCGGGGGGAGGCCCGCGTGGCCGACCTCGTCTCGCGCGCGGAGACCCCCGTGCTGACACCCCGCGTGGAGCTGCTGCAGCTCGGGGAGCGGCAGCTGCGCGCGGCCCTGCTGCTGCCGACCGGTCACGACCCCGCGGACGGGCCGCTGCCGGTGCTGCTCGACCCGTACGGCGGCCCGCACGCGCAGCGCGTCGTGGCGGCCTCCGATGCCTACCTGACCAGCCAGTGGTTCGCCGACCAGGGCTTCGCCGTGCTCGTGGTCGACGGCCGCGGCACGCCTGGCCGCGGCCCCGCCTGGGAGCGACAGGTGGCGGGCGACCTCGCGAGCGCACCCCTGGAAGACCAGGTGGACGCGCTGCAGGCCGCGGTCGCCGCACGGCCCGGCCTGCTCGACCCGGGGCGCGTGGGGGTCCGCGGCTGGTCATTCGGTGGCTACCTGGCTGCGCTCGCCGTGCTGCGCCGACCTGACACGGTCCACGCGGCCGTCGCCGGCGCTCCCGTCACCGACTGGGCGCTCTACGACACGCACTACACCGAGCGCTACCTCGGGGTGGAGACCAGCGCCTCGTCGTACGTGCGGTCGTCGCTGCTGCACGACGCGCCCACGCTGTCGCGGCCCCTGCTGCTCATCCACGGGCTGGCGGACGACAACGTGGTCGCGGCGCACACGCTGCGGCTGTCGCAGGCGCTGCTCGAGGCGGGGCGGGCGCACAGCGTGCTGCCGCTGTCGGGCGTCACGCACATGACGCCGCAGGAGACGGTGGCCGAGAACCTGCTTCTGCTGCAGGTGCAGTGGCTGCGGGACGCGCTCCGCGTGCCGGCGCGGACGTCGTGGACGGGCCCCGCAGCGGCTCAGTGAGCGGGTGGCAGGCCCCTACAGGCGGTCGCCCGCGTCGAACGTGACGGTCACGTCGGCGAACCCCAGCGAGCGCGCGAGCCCGGTGAGCACCTGACGAGTGTTCTCCTCCGACCGGCGCAGCAGGTCGCTCTCCGCAGCCGCCGCCTCCAGCTTGCCCTCGGCGGCGACCATGACGTCCCGCTCGGTGGTCGGGCTGTCGGTGAAGGCGCCACCGATCCGGTCGAGCACGCCGCGGTCGCGGGCGACGACGCGGCTGGCCTCCGGGTCGAGAACGGCCTCGCCCAGCCGTGGTGGCGGCAGCGTGATGGTGGCCGAACGGCCGTCCGGGGACACGCGCACCGCACCCTCCCCGAGGCCGCGGAAGTCGACGATGCCGTCTACCGACCCGGTCGCCAGGTACGTCGTGCGCTCGCCGCTGATGACCGACGGGACGTACGGCGTGTCGCGCTCGAGGTCGACGACGCTCTGGAAGGTCGCCTGCGCGGCGTGGTACTCGCCGAGGTCGCTGAGCGCGGTCATCAGCGCGGGGCCGCTGTGGTCGACGGCCTGCGGCGCCACCGGGTTCTCGAACCCCGGCAGCAGGTCGAGCGCGCGGTCGGCGACGGGCACCAGCAGCGCGAGCCCGAGCGCGGCCGCCCCGAGCCGCAGGGCGCGGCGCCGGACCCGCCGCCGGCGAGCACCCGAACCCGTAACCGTGGCGGAGCCGTCGGAGGAGACGGAGGGGCGCTCGAGCAGGGCCTGGGACACGGGCAGTTCCTCCAGGGGCCGGGAGCGCACCGCGCTCGACGTGCACTGCAACAGCCGAGGCGCCCTCCCGCTTCCGACCTCGGGCGGCGTTCTGGCGGCCGGCCCGGCGGGAAGGGCGTCCGCATGCGCCTGCGCAAGCTCGGCCACAGCTGCGTGCTCGTGGAGGACCGCGACGTCCGGCTGCTCGTCGACCCGGGCGGCTTCACCCCCGGGTTCGAGGACCTGACCGACCTCACCGCGGTGCTGGTCACCCACGCCCACCCCGACCACCTCGACCTCGACCGGCTGCCGGCCCTGCTGTCGCGCAACCCCGACGCCCGCGTGCTCTGCGACGCAGGCAGCGCCGTCGAGCTGCGCCGGCGCGGGGTGGACGCCTCCGCCCTCGCCCCGGGTGACGAGGTCGACCTCGGCGTGCCCGTCCGGGCCGTGGGCGGCGAGCACGCCCTCATCCACCCCGACCTGCCACGAATCCCCAACGTCGGCTACCTGCTCGACGGGCGGCTGCTGCACCCCGGCGACGCGCTCCTGGTTCCCGACGTCCCCGTGGACGTGCTCTGCTTCCCGCTCGCGGCGCCGTGGTCGAAGGTGCAGGAGACGGTCGACTACGTGCGGGCCGTCGCGCCGGCCGTTGGCGTGCCGGTCCACGACGCGATCCTCGCGAGGCCCGAGATCTGGCTGCGGATGCTCGCGCAGCTGGGCCCAGAGGGCATGCGCCTGGAGGTGCTGGAGCCGGGACGCACCCTCGACGTGCACTGACCGGCTGCCCGCCTGAGTGGACGCGGTCGCCGGGGGGGTAGGGGCGCCGCGTGCCCGACACCCGCTTCCGCACCCCGGCCGGGGAGCTCCCCGGCC
>JALYNB010000075.1 GCA_030773395.1 Actinomycetota bacterium | reverse complement strand
GCGCACATGTGTCCGGTGACCATGGTACGGATCGTGGACTCGGCGTAGCCGGTGCCGCGTCGGCGGATCTCTGCGACCACGTCGCTGACGGTGAAGGTGTCCGAGCCGGATCTCGTGAGCACCGCGTTGACGGCGGCGAGGATCTCCTGGCGGGCCCCGTCGCGACTGGCCGGTGGGGACGGTTCGGGCGCGGGCGCGGGCGCGGGGGCGGGGTGGGCTGCGGGCTCGGTCTGCGTCGAGGGCGCGCTGGCGGGCTGGGGGAGGGCGTCGACGAGGTAGACGGCGAGCTGGAGTTCGTGGTCGATCTCCTGCCGGCTGACCCGTTGGGCTGTCACGCGATGGGTGCACAACTGCGGCCCGAGGATGTCGGCGGCGGTGGTCGGGAGCGCTGCGGCCGCGGTGGGGGAGAGGGTGACCTGGTCGGTGTCGAGGTTCAGGCCGTAGCGGCGGGCGGCGCCGCGCATGTAGCGCTGCAGTCGCGCGGTCTCCAGGTAGACGAACAGCCGGTCAGCGTCGCCGGGAACGAGCGCAAGGCGGTAGAAGTCCTTCAGCACCTCACCCAGCGCCATCGTCCAGGCAGCGTTGACCTCGTTCGGCTCCCGCGGGTACTTCAGTTCCAGTAGCGCGGTCGGCCCGGTGCCTCGGCCGAGGCCGGCGGCGAGGTCGATCCGGGACCCGCGGAGTACCGGGTGGGGCCACTCGACGCGCAGGCTGGCCGGATTCACGCCGGCGGCGACCAGAGCGCGGGCGACCGTGAACCGCACGGTGTCCTCGCTGATCAGTCCGGCGAGGCCGGCGTTCCGGTAGGTGCGTAGCTCCTGCGCGACGGACTGCCACATCGTGGGGCCAAGCCAAGGCCTCATCACCGGGACGGTAGTGGCCGGTGGCCCGGCGTGGGGAGCCCTGCGCTCCGCCGGCGGGGTCGGCTGCGGGTAGTTCAGGGGACGGAATCTGGCTCCGGACGTCCGGCCCTCTGCGCGTGCAGTAGCGGTTGGAAACGCTCGGTTCTGCTACACCCTCGCCGGTGCGGTCAGCGCGGCCTGGAGCGCGTCGAGAACTCGTGTCCAGAACCAGTGTCGCGATTCGGGCTGGCTCGACGGCTACTGCGACACTGCGGGGGCAAACCGCTGGCCGTTGGCAGCGAGCCTTCCGGGCGAGGTCAACCCACGAACTCGACGTCCTCCACGTAGTGCCGACCGCCAGCGTCGCCAATTCCCAGGAACATCGACACTCCGTGGATCATGCCGTCACCGGGGACCGGAGGGAAATACACCTCGCACTCGATACCGGTCGAGGTGAAGGTGATTGGGAACTCGTCACGCCCACAGCCGCCACGCACGTACGGCCCGATATCCCCGTCGGAGATCGCATCCATCAGTTCGATGGCAATGGCGTTAGTACCGTACATGGCGATCACAGCCGCGTTGGCCGCGTCCCAGCCACGGGTCACGCAGTCGGCGGCCTGCTCTGGGGAGACCGCTCCCTGTGAGGGAACGGGGCACCCGGCCACCGCTGGGGTATCGCCGCCAGTGTGCGTGACCACAGCTCCGGTTCCCGGTGTCCATTCGATGAAGCCGCCCTGGAACTGTGAGATACGGGCTCCACCCTGGATGGTGTACTCGCCGGAGATGGGGAATCCCAAAGAGCCGGCCTCCCATCCTTGCCGCGCCCAAGCATCGCGAATAGCGCCCTCCACGATGTGAGCACCGGTGGCCGGGCTCCAGTAGACGGACCCACCCTGGAAGTGGTTGTAGGCACCCTGCCTAGTGGGGGTCCGGTTCTCACTCGTCACCGGGTACCCAAGCCGGCCCGTCTCCCACCCTTGTGACCCGTAGGCTCCGAAGATCGCACCGTGCACCTCGTGAGCGCCCGTCGCGGGACTCCAGTAAGCGTGACCGCTCGCCCGCTCGAACCTCTGGTAGACCCCGCCGTTGCGAATGCGGTTCTCTCCACTGACGGGGAACCCGAGCACCCCGTTCTCGCGCCCAAGGACATCCCACAGTCCCAGGATCGCGCCGTGAACCTCGTGAGCGCCCGTCCTCGGGCTCCAGTAGATACTGCCGCCCGCGAAGTCGTTGTACCTCCCTGCGCGGGGCCGCGTGTCCGACTCACATCGGACCACCGGGCCTAAGACTCCGTGCTCCGCGCCCAGAGCCCGGTAGCGCTCGCCGATTGAGCCGTAGACGCAGTCCTGCGAAGCCGGAGCGTGACCGGCGGAGGCCTGTGCCGGCAGGCCAAGAATCGCGGCGCCGACCGCCGCGACAGCGAAAACCCGTCTCACGCCACACCCCTCCCGAGCCGCCGGGTGCGGCTGGGCGAGCCTACCCAGCATGGTGGCGATTGGGGGGCGTATGCGTCAACGTCACCGGAACGGCTTGAGGCTCGACTGGTGCTGCTCCTGCCCGCGTTGCCCGCCGGGCTGGAGGGCTCGGCCCCAACCGTGCTGACCGACCGGCTGCAGCCCGGGGATTGGGTACTCCTCTACACCCCGTTGGTGGCCGGTCTGGGGCCACCCCCAGCGGGAGACCGGGGATGGCCCCAGAGCGCATGGGGGTCAGACGGGGCGGACGTTCTCCGCCTGCGGGCCCTTCTGTCCCTGCGTGACGTCGAACTCGACGCGCTGGTTCTCGTCCAGGCTGCGGTAGCCAGAGGCGTTGATAGCCGAGTAGTGCACGAAGACGTCCGGCCCGCCGCCCTCCTGCGCGATGAAGCCGAAGCCCTTCTCGGCGTTGAACCACTTCACGGTGCCCTGCGGCATGTTGGCGTCTCTCTCCCTGGTTGGTGAGCGTGCGGGCCCCGTGGGGGTCCGTGGCCGAAGTCTGCCCTGCGCATCGCGGGTCCCGGAAGCCGGTGGCACGGCGGGGCGGTCGGCCACGACGAGGGAGCCGGGGCTCCTTTCGCTGCGCCACCCGGTGCCCTATCGCGCGCCGCGGCCTGCCGGTTTGCGCTGGGGGTCGGTGCGCGCTTGTCTGCAGGCAGGAGCAGACCCGAGCGGACGAAGGGCGCGATTGCCATGGCGCAGAAGACGACGGTGCAGCTGGTGGACGACATCGACGGCTCCGAGGCGGAGGAGACCGTCTCGTTCGGGCTGGACGGCACCCAGTACGAGATCGACCTGAGCGGCGAGCACGCCAACGGCCTGCGGGAGGCGTTGTCGGCCTTCATCGTCGCGGCCCGCCGCGCCGATGGCAGCGGAGCGGGGGGCGGCCGGCGGGGCGGCGGCCAGCGGGGGAGCGGCAGCCGGAGCTCAGCGTCGACCGCGGACCGGCAGCGGACCGCCGCGATCCGGGAGTGGGCCCGGGAGCAGGGCCTGGAGGTCAACGACCGCGGCCGGATCCCCAGCCGCGTGGTGGAGGCCTACGACGCCGCGCACTGAACCGTCGCCGCCCGGGCTTCTGAGTGGGTGGGCCAGCCTGGGCGGTTACCAACCTTGCTGGCCGATCAGCTGGTGCCGGAGCACCGGACGGGCTTCAGCGGCACGTTCCCGATGTCGGGCGGACGTCGGGCAGGGGCCGCCGGTGCAGGTAGGACAGGGGGCCGACCTCGTGCTGACCCGGTAGGAGACGAGCAGCCGTCACCCGCCGGTGTCGCCCTGCCGGGCGGCCAGCGCCTCACCTCGTCGCCAGGAGTCGGCGTCCAGGACGAGCAGCGTCTGGCGAAGCAGGTCACGCCGGTGAAGGCAGCTGACGCTCGGAGTAGCGAGAACGGGCTGGCGGGCGGGCGAGGGCGCCGACGGGGCGGAGCTCGAGCTGTCCGGACTCGGGGTCGGCGTTCGCGATGCGCACTGTGAGCTGCTCTCCGAAGCCGAGCCGCCGCCCGTCGCTGCTGACGAGGGCGAGGCGGTCGTCGCTGAGCGCCCAGGCGCGGCCGCGCAGCTCGCGGGCGGCAAGGAATCCGCTGACGGTCCCGCCGTCCAGGGTGACGAACAGGCCCTTGTCGTTGACGCCGGTGACCCGCCCGGGGAGCTCGGCGTTGGGGTCGTCGGGGAGGGTGAGCAGCCAGAAGGCCTTGCGCAGTTGGCTCTCCGCGCGGGCGGCGGTCCCGGCGCTGGTGTTGATCCCGGCGCAGAGATCCTCGAGCTCGGGGGCGTTCGGGTACGCCGACGGGTTGCGCTCGCCGGCGAGGTAGGTGTGCAGGATCCGGTGCACGGCGAGGTCGGCGTAGCGCCGGATCGGGCTGGTGAAGTGCAGGTAGCCGTCGGAGGCGAGCCCGAAGTGCGGTCCGGGTGTCGGGGTGTAGGCGGCGCGGCCGAGGAAGCCGAGCAGCACGTCCCAGACCGCGGCCGCGGTCTGGTCGGCGGCGGCGTCGAGCTGCGCGGACAGCGCGGCCAGGCCCAGCGGCGACAGCCGTCCGCCGAACCCGGGGTGGAAACCGACGGCCGCGCAGAACGCCTCCAGCGCGGGGGCCGCGTCCTGGGCGGGCGGCGGGTGGACGCGGAACACGCCGGGGAGGCCGCGGGCGACGAGCCAGCCGGCGACGGCCTCGTTGGCGGCGACCATGAGTCGCTCGATCAGCTGATTCGCCGCGTTCGACGGGGTCGCGGCAACCTGTTCGGCGTGCCCGTGGTGCACGCGGACGGTGAGCTCGGGCTCGACCCGGCGGGCTTCCAGCCCGCCCCGGCCCAGCCGCTGCACCCCCAGCCGTGCGCCGGCGGTCCGCAGCCAGCGCAGGGCGCGCGCGACGTCGTCGGGGACGTCGTGAACGGGTCGGTTGGCGAGGACCTCGGCGGCCTGCTCGTAGCTGAGCCGCAGGTCGGAGCGGATCCGGGTGGCAACCACGTCGGCGGCGGTCACCGTGCCGTCGGGCGCGATCCGCATCTCCACGGTCAGGGCGTCGCGGTCCTGCCCGGGGAGCAGTGACAGAGCCTGCTCGCTGAGCGTGGTCGGGAGCATGGGGCGGGTCCAGCCCGGGAGGTACACGCTGGTCGCGGCCCGGCGGGCCTCGGCGTCCAGCGCCCCGTCGGCGGGGACGTGCGCGGCGACGTCGGCGATGTGCACGAGCACCCGGATCCCGCCGTCGGGGTCGGCGGGGTAGACGCTGAGCGCGTCGTCGAGGTCCCGTGACGTGGGGGCGTCGATGGTGAAGGTGACCATCTCCCGCAGGTCCCGCCGCGGGACGCGCTCAGGCCGGTCGCGGCCGGCCTGCGCCGCGACCGTGTCGGCCTCGACCAGCGCCGTCGGCGGGTAGTCCTCCGGGATGCGGTGGCGGACCCGGATCCGCTCGAGCAGCGTGTCCGGTGCGAGGGGGTCCTCCCACTCGTCCGAGGGGTCGGCCTGCCGCGGGCCGACGACGTCGGCGAGGACCGCGACGCCGGCGGGGAGGTCCTCGGTGCGGCCGACGAGCTCCCACCGGCCGTGCCCGATGTGTGGGTCGACGCGCAGCACCGGGCCGGTGTCGGTGGTCTCGACGACCCCGAACACCTCGGTCCGCTCCCGGGTCAGCAGGTCGACCGCGGTGGCGGTGACACGCCCGTCCTCGGTCAGGTCGTAACTGACCGAGACACGGTCGTCGGCGAGCAGCCCGTCGGTCAGCACCGGTGGGACGAAACAGGACGCGACGTCGCCGTCCCCGAGAGCCCCAGCGACATCGAGGTCGACGAAACCGAACCCGCGCGCATGCGGGCGGAAGAGTCCGCTGCCCTGTCCCGCGGCTACCACGACCGGCGCGACCCTGCGCGGCGCGTCCCGCCGACCAGACGAGCGGCTCCGCCCGCCGGCCCGGCCAGACCGCTCGGGCTCCCGGTGGTCAGCGGGGGGAACTGGCGCCGACCCGCGCGCGGCGCCTGGGTCGACGCTCGGAACGTCCCCTACTGCCTGCACCAGTACCCCCGCTCCCCGTGCTGCCACGCCCTCCAGGCGCTACCCCCGGCGCGGCGTCGGCACCGAACGTGGAGCTCCCTACGGCCATGAACCTGGTCGGACAGCGCGAGCGGGTCGACAGACGCTCCGGCGACCCCGCGATTGCTCGTGCCATCAGGGGCAGCATCGGGGACGCCCGCTCTGCCCGGCGAGGAGGCGACGTTACCGGACAGCGGCCGGGCAGCCGGCGAGAGGTGGAGCGCCTTCCCCGGCCCTGCTCCCGCACTCGGGTTCAGCGCCTCGAACGGAATCGGAGGGTGCGAGCGGGCAGGTTCCGGTTGGCCCGCACGGCCAGCTGCCGCGTGGGGATCAGCGGGAACGGGGGTTCGGAGGACGGAGAGGGGTAGCCCGTGAGGTCTGAGGACAGAGGCCAGGTCGATGGCTCCTCGGTGATTCCGCCCGAGCGGCGCGGAAGGCTCACGTCCGGGCCAGCGGCCGAAGGCGGTGCTGCTCGGGTCCGGGCCCCGACGGACGGGGCGGACGAGGTGTCGCTGGCGGAGCTGGAGCGGCTCGCCGACACCGACAGCTGCAGGTGGTCGGGCAGCTACCCAGGCGCGGGACCACCTGGACCCGGCCATGTTCCTCGGCTCCGGCAAGGTGGCCGAGCTCGCCGTCCGGCGGGTCACCGCGGCCGGCGGCACCCGTGTACACGCTGAGCGACACCGTCGGGTTCGTCCGCCACCTGCCCCACCAGCTGGTGGACGCTTTCCGCTCGACTCTGAAGGAGGTGGCGCACGCGGACCTCGTCGTGCACGTCGTCGACTCGTGCGCTCCCGACGCCCTCGTCCAGGTCACCGCGGTCCGCGGGGTGCTGGACGAGATCGGCGCAGCGCAGCTGCCCGAGCTCCTCGTCCTCAACAAGGTCGACTGCGCGGACCTGCACGCGCTCGCCGCCCTGCGCCGCGCCCTACCCCCACGCGTTGACCGTCTCCGCCAAGACCGGCGAGGGCCTGGACGAGTTGCGCGAGGTCATCACGCGCGAGCTCGCTTGGTTCGAGACCCCGGACGACGATGTCGCGTACCCGGGCGAGGATCAGCAGTAGAGCGGGGCGGTGGGAAGGGCGGGAGACCCCGTCTGGTCACCTCGACGCTGCGTAGTGTGGCTCGGGCTCAGGTGGCCGCGACCGCCGACTCGTGCGCCCCCGTCCTGCTGCGCGGACGAGGTCGTTGCTTCCAGTGAGCGACGAGCGCGAGCTGTTGAGCTAG
>JALYNB010000074.1 GCA_030773395.1 Actinomycetota bacterium | reverse complement strand
AGCGCCGCCAGGCCGCGCCCGACGGCGAGGGCGGCCTCCTCCTGCCGGGGGCTGGCCTCCCCTGGCCCCACCACTGCCACCTGCGGTCGCACGCGGCGTCGCTTCCCGCGCACCGGCGGCCGCACCCCGAGTGCAGCGCGGCCCGCCGGCGCCAGCGGTCAGGCCTGGACGCCTGCGCCGGCCGCGGCCTGCGAGGCGGCGGCGTAGCGCGTGGAGACGTCCGCCCAGTTGACGACGTTCCACCAGGCGTCGACGTAGTCCGCCTTGACGTTCTGGTACTGCAGGTAGAAGGCGTGCTCCCACATATCGAGCAGTAGCAGCGGGGTGGCACCCGTGAACTGGCGGCTCTGGTGGTCCTGGAAGGCGCCGATTAGGAGCTGGCCCGAGATCCCGTCGAAGGTCAGGGCCCCCCAGCCCGAGCCCTGGATCGCGGTCGCGGCGGCCTTGAAGTGGCCCCGGAAGGCATCGAAGGAGCCGAAGTCGCGCTCGATCGCGGAGGCGAGCTCACCCGTCGGCTTGTCGCCGCCCGCGGGGCTCATGTTCTGCCAGAACACGGAGTGGTTCACGTGGCCGGACAGGTTGAACGACAGGTTCTGCTGGACGCCGAGCACCGTGCCGAAGTCGCCGGACTCCCGGGCCGCCGCCAGCTTCTCCAGGGCGGTGTTGGCGCCGGTCACGTAGGTCTGGTGGTGCTTGGAGTGGTGCAGCTCCATGATCTTGCCGCTGATGTGCGGCTCGAGGGCGCTGTAGTCGTAGGGCAGGTCCGGCAGCGTGTAGGTCGCCATGCGGGGTCCTCTCGGTCGAGGGGTCGGTGTGCTCGGGACACTCCTGCCTCCCCGGCCGCTCCCGCAACCCCGACAGCCCCTCGGCCGGGGGACCTCCGCCGCACCGGACCGGCGCGGGTGGTCGAGGCAGGTCGGAGCGGGGGATACAGTCCGGGTCGCCAGTGGCTGCACGAGGAGGGTCTCGATGTCCGAGCAGGGTCACAAGCGCAGTTCCTGGGTGTCGGTGCTGCTGCTCATCGCCGCGTCGATCCTCCTCGGCCTGGCGTTCCCGTTCGCCGACCTGCGGATCCCGCTGATCGTGGCGGCCGCGGTGCTCGGCCTCGCGGGGCTCGTCGTGGGCTGGCGGGGCGGGCTCATGGAGGACGTCACCTAGCCGGCGGGCACCGACCGAGACGCTCCCCGCCGACCTCGTGCCGGAGCTCAGCCCGCGCCAGCTCGCCGCGGGAGCGGGCGCCGTCCTCGCGGTCGGCATCGCAGTGGGCGCGGGCCTCGGCGTGGCGCTGGAGAACGTGGTGGCCGGGCGGGTCCGGCTCCGCCGCGATCCGGAGGCCGGCGAGCCCCTGGGGCGGCTGCCGGGCCGCGGGCACCCCGTGGTCGCGGACGACGGGGTGCTGCTGCAGGTCGAGGAGGCCGGCGACCCGCAGGCCCCGCTGACCGTGGTGTTCTGCCACGGCTACACGCTGGAGATGGGCTGCTGGCACTACCAGCGCCGCGACCTGGCCCGGGTCACGTCCCCGCCGCTGTGGCTGGTCCTCTACGACCAGCGGTCGCACGGCCGCTCCACCCGCGGCCCGTCCGAGCACGCCACGATCGACCAGCTCGGCGCCGACCTGCACCGCGTGCTCGACGCGGTGGCCCCCGCGGGGCCGGTGGTCCTCGTCGGCCACTCCATGGGTGGCATGACGATCATGGCTCTGGCGGACCGTGCCCCGCACCTGTTCGGCACCCGCGTGCAGGGGGTCGCGCTCCTCGCCACCTCGGCCGGCCAGCTGGCCGAGATCACGCTGGGGCTGCCCGTCGCCCTGGCCCAGGTGCTGCGGCGGTTCGCCCCCCGGACGGTGGCCGAGGTCCAGCGTCAGCCCGACCTCGTCGAGCGGGGCCGCGTGCTCGCCACCGACGTCGGGTTCCTGCTCGCCCGACGGCTCAGCTTCGGGTCGCGCCGCGTCAGCCCCACCCTGGTCTCGTTCGTCGAGCGCATGATCGCTTCGACTCCGGCGGACGTCATCGCGGACTTCTTCTCGACGTTCGCCGACCACGACAAGCTGGAGGCCCTCGGCGTCCTGCGGGCGATCCCGACGCTCGTGCTGGCGGGGGACGCCGACCTCCTCACCCCCGTGGAGCACAGCCGCGCCATCGCCGAGGCGCTCCCGGACGCCGAGCTGGTGGTGCTGCCCGGGGCCGGTCACCTGCTGATGCTGGAGCAGTACGACGAGGTCAACGAGGCGCTCCTGCGCCTCGTCCGCACGGTTCTGGCCCGGCAGCACGCGCCGGACGCCGTACGGTGCTCAGGGGCGCGAGCGCATGCCGGCCGCTGACCCGGGACGGCCGTGGGCGGTCCTCGACATCGACGGCGTGCTGGCCGACGTACGGCACCGGCTGCCCCTGCTCGGCCGGGACCGCGCGGGGGGCGGGCGCTCGCGACCCGACTGGGCGGCGTTCTTCGCGCGGGCCGGGGACGACCCGGTGCTCGACGAGGGGTTCGCGGTTGCCCAGCGGCTGGCCACCGAGCACGAGGTCGTCTACCTCAGCGGCCGGCCGGAGCGCCTGCGCGCCGTGACGCTCGCGTGGCTCGACCGCCACGGGCTGCCTGCGGGGCGGCTGCTGCTGCGGCGGGACAGCGACCGCCGCCCTGCGCGGGTGCTCAAGCGCGAGGTCGTACGGAGGCTGGCCCGCGAGCGGCCGGTGGCGGTCGTCGTGGACGACGACGCCGACGTGGCTGCGGCCTTGCGCTCCGCCGGGTTCTCCGTGCTCCTGGCCGACTGGGCGGCGGCGGAGCCGGAGTCGGCGGGCCGCCTCCGGGAGGCCCAGGAGGAGGAGGGTGCAACCTGACCGCGCGGCTCGTGCGCGGTCAGGCGGCCGTCAGGCGGCGGCGAGGAGGCGGCGGGCGACGGGCCGGTGCGGCGCGACGGGCGTGCGGTCGGGCAGCAGTTCGCCGCGGTCCTCGAACACCACGATGCCGTTGCACAGGCGCCCCCAGCCCTGCTCGGGGAAGGAGGCGACGAGCCGGGCGGCGTCGCGGTCAGTAGCGGTGGAGTCGGGGCACTGGGGCTGGTGGGTGCACATCGGGCTCTCCCGGGGTCGACGTCGCGCCGGGTGTCGTAGCGACACTGGTGTCATCGACGTCGCGCGCGCCGCGATTCACGGGACGCCCGGGTGGTTGTGCCCCTGGTTCGTTCGGACTGGCCCTCTGCGGGCGGGCCGGAGGCCTACCGCGGACGGGCGGACCGTGGGGCCCGCTCCGCGGTCGAGGTGCTGTCGCGGGTCCCCCGCCCCGTCGTCAGGCCGGCCCGCCCGAGTGACACGCCATGCGGACGCGACACGCCGTTCCGAGGGCCGGCCTGCCGCTCGCCGCGAAGCCCTGACGGGTGCCCCTACCCGCACCACCGACGACGTCGGGGACGACCTCTGCTCCGGCTGGTCCCGCCCGTCAGCCGGACGGGAGCTGGAGCTGCTGCCCGGGGAGGATGAGGTCGGGGTCGCTGCCGATCACGTCGCGGTTGAGCTGGTAGATCTCGGCGACGAGACCGGCGATCTCCCCGGTGCCTGCTCCCGGGCCCAGCGTCGATGCCGCGATCTCCCAGAGGGATTCCCCGCGCACGACGATGTGGTCCTTCTGGCTGCCCGAGGTCGCCACCTCAGGTGGAGGAGCAGGATCTGGAGGACCCCCGGCTGTCGCGGGGGCCGACGGGGCTGAGGCGGGCGGCGGGGTTGCCGCTGGCGGGGTCTGCGTGGCGCCCGGCGGCGGAGCGGTCGTGGCCGCCGTTGTCGGAGTGGTGTCGGGGGGTGGCTCGGCGGCAGAGCCGGTCGGCACAGGACCGGGGGCCTCGGACGTCGCACCCGGAGCGGTGGCCGCGGTGGCGGTCGGCGCAGGGGATGTGCTCTCGGGGTCCGCCGCAGTCGACGACCCGGACGCGAAGGGGTCCCGTGACTCCCGGGGGGCGGGCCGGGCCGAGCCTGCGGGGTCGGGTGCGCCCGGCACCCCCGGCAGGCCGTTCGTCGGCTCGACGGTCTCTGTCGGCTCGACGGCGTCGGGCGCCTCGGTGGCTCCTCCCCCGTCTCCCGGCGCCGCGGGACCGGTCGCGGTCGGGCCGACCACCGGGTCGGTCGCGGTGGGCCCGACGACCGGCTCGTCGCCCCCGGCGCCGTCTGCCGCATCGGCGTCACCCTCCAGCGGCGCAGGGGTGTCACCCGTGAGCGGCCCCTGGGTCGTCACCTGGTCAAGCGCGGGCCCGGCCACGACCGTGGTCCTGTCCGTCCGCGTGACCGCGACCGCGAGCACGAGAAGCACAGCCGCACCGAGCACCGCGGTGAGCTGGGCGAGACGGGTGCGATTCACGGTGTCTCCTGGTGGCGTGGGCCGCACGACTCGGGGGGCTGGGCCGTGACACGTAGCGGCGGCGAACTCACCTACCGCTACCACCCGATACCGTAGAGCAAACGAGCCGCCGGGCGCAGAGACTGCCGCTGGTGCCCCACCCGTGGAGTCCGGACGGCACCCCGTCGGGTGTCCATCAGCCCTCCCCAGGTCGGGCTTCGGCGCTCAGCCGCTCGCGCCCGGCCGCCAGCGCGGGGTGAGGCTGCGCGCCGCCCGGGCCTCGTCCAGCCGGCGCACGGGCGCGGCGACCGGCGCCTCCTTGAGCCGCGACGGGTCTTCCTCGGCGAGCCGCGCGAGCTCGCACAGGACCTCGGCGAACCGGTCCCGGTCGACGGTCTCCCCCACGAGCCGCCCAGGCAGCCGGCGCACGTCCGCCTCCCCGCAGGCCAGCAGCCCCACGGCCCCGGCCGCCGTACGACAGCGCGCCGCTGGTGGACAGGCCGTCCGCGACCACGACGTCGGCTCCGAGCCGCCCCGGTGGCTCCAGGACGCCGGCCAGCAACGCGTCGAAGGAGACCAGCAGCCGCGCGCCGGCCGCCCGGGTCGGCGCGGCCAGGGCCGCGACATCCTCGCAGGTCCCGAGGGCGTTCGGGTGCTGCAGCACGACGG
>JALYNB010000073.1 GCA_030773395.1 Actinomycetota bacterium | reverse complement strand
TTCGTGCGCTACCTCGCCGGACGGCACTGAGCGCGGTCAGGCCGAGACGACGACCTCGACCCGCTGGAACTCCTTGATCGAGGAGTAGCCGGTGAGCGCCATGCTGCGCCGGAGCGCGCCGAACAGGTTCGTCGTGCCGTCGTCGGTGATCGCCGGGCCGAGCAGCACCTGCTCGAGCGTGCCGACCTCGTCAACTCGCACCCTGGTGCCGCGCGGCACCTCGGCGTGGAAGCTGCCGTGCCCCCAGTGCCAGCCGCGGCCGGGCGCCTCAGTCGCCCGCGCGAGCGGGCTGCCCATCATCACGGCGTCGGCGCCACAGGCGATCGCCTTCGCTACGTCGCCGCCGGTGCGCATGCCGCCGTCGGCGATGACGTGCACGTACCGCCCGCCGGACTCGTCCAGGTAGTCACGCCGCGCACCTGCCACGTCCGCGATGGCCGTGGCCATGGGGGCCCCGACTCCGAGGACCTGCCGCGTCGTGTCGGCCTGCCCCGACCCCACGCCGACGAGGATGCCGGCCGCGCCAGTGCGCATGAGATGCAGCGCCGCCTGGTAGGTCGCGCAGCCGCCGACGATGACCGGGACGTCCAGGGTGTGGATGAACTCCTTGAGGTTCAGCGGCTCGGACCGGCTCGACACGTGCTCGGCGGAGACGACCGTGCCCTGGATGACGAAGAGGTCGACGCCGGAGTCGACGACGGCGGAGGCGAACTTCTTCGTGCGCTGCGGGGTCAGGCTCGCCGCGGTCGTGACGCCTGCCGCCTTCATCTCCGCGATCCGGCGGCCGATCAGGTGCTCCTTGACCGGCTCCGCGTAGATCTCCTGCATGCGCTTGGTCACAGAGGCGTCGTCCGCCTCGGCGATCTCGGCGAGGAGTGGCTCCGGATCGTCGTACCGCGTCCACAGGCCCTCGAGGTTGAGCACGCCGAGACCGCCGAGCCGACCGATCTCGACCGCCGTCCGCGGTGACGTGACACCGTCCATGGCCGAGGCGAGAAGCGGCAGCTCGAAGCGGTAGGCGTCGATCTCCCAGGCGAGGGAGATGTCCTCGGGGTCGCGGGTGCGACGGGACGGCAGGATCGTGACGTCGTCGAAGCCGTAGGCCCGACGGCCGCTCTTGCCGATCCCGATCTCGACCTGTGTCACGGTGTCCTCGCGGTGTCGGGGGCGCGGGCCGCGCCCGGGCCGGCCCCAGTATGCGGGGAGCGGTCAGCGCCCGGAGTAGTTCGGCGCCTCGACGGTCATCTGCACGTCGTGGGGGTGGCTCTCCTTGAGCCCCGCCGCGCTGATCCGCACCAGGCGGGCGTGCTCCTGCAGGTCGCCGATCGTGACCGAGCCCGCGTAGCCCATCGCCGCGCGCAGCCCGCCCACCAGCTGGTGGGCGACGGCGGCCAGCGGGCCGCGGTAGGGCACCTGCCCCTCGACGCCCTCGGGGACGAGCTTGTCGTCGGACAGGACGTCGTCCTGGAAGTAGCGGTCCTTCGAGAACGATCGCCCCTGGCCGCGGCTCTGCATCGCCCCGAGCGAGCCCATGCCCCGGTAGGACTTGTACTGCTTGCCGCCCACGAGGATCAGCTCGCCGGGGCTCTCCTCCACGCCGGCGAGCAGGCTGCCGACCATGACGGTGTCGGCGCCGACGGCGATCGCCTTCGCGATGTCCCCCGAGTACTGCACGCCGCCGTCGGCGATGACCGGGACGCCGGCCGGGCGGGCGGCGGCCGCGCACTCGGCGATCGCGGTCACCTGCGGTACCCCGACGCCCGCCACGATCCGGGTGGTGCAGATCGAGCCCGGCCCGACACCCACCTTCACCGCGTCGGCCCCGGCGTCCACCAGCGCCGCCGCGGCGGCCCGGGTGGCGATGTTGCCGCCGATGACGTCGACGGGGGTGTCGGCCTTCAGCCGCCGGACCATGTCGAGCACACCGCGGGAGTGCCCGTGCGCGGTGTCGACGATGAGGAAGTCGACGCCGGCGTCGACCAGGCCGCGGGCCCGCTTGTAGGCGTCCTCACCCGTGCCCACGGCCGCGCCCACGACCAGCCGGCCCTCGGCGTCCTTTGTCGCGTTCGGGAACTGCTGGCGCTTGGCGAAGTCCTTGATGGTGATGAGCCCGCGCAGGCGGCCCGCCGCGTCGACGAGGGGCAGCTTCTCGATCTTGTGTGCGGCGAGCAGCGCCATCGCGTCGTCGCCCGACGTGCCCTCCGGGGCCGTGACGAGGGGCATGGGGGTCATGATCTCGCGCACCCGCCGGTCGGGGTCGCGCTCGAAGCGGATGTCGCGGTTGGTCACGATGCCGAGCAGGAGCCCCCCGGCGTCCACGACCGGCACACCGCTGATCCGGTAGCGGGCCATGAGCGCGGTCGCGGCGGCGAGCGTCTCATCGGGGCCGCACGTCACCGGGGCGATCACCATGCCGGCCTCGGACCGCTTCACGAGGTCGACCTGCTGCGCCTGGTCGTCGGCGGACAGGTTGCGGTGCAGGACGCCCACCCCGCCCTGCCGCGCCATCGCGATGGCCATGCGGGCCTCGGTGACCGTGTCCATCGCCGCCGACAGCAGCGGCACGCGCAGCGTGATCCGCCGGGTCAGCCGCGTCGTCGTGTCGGCCTCGCTGGGGATGACCTCCGACTGCGCGGGCAGCAGGAGCACGTCGTCGAACGTGAGGCCCTCGAGGACCAGCTTGTCGGCCAGCGCCGGGTTGACCGTGCGGTCCATGACACCTCTCGACCAGGGTTGCAGCGTGCCGACGGCGCCTGCGGGTCCTGATCGAGGGATCGTCGAGGGGATCCGCGGCGGTGGGTCCGATCGTAGTCGAGCGGCGTTCGGTGGCCAGGGTGCCGCTGGCCACACCCGCGGCGCCGGTTGCCCCCGGGCGGGGCAGGCGCCGGTGGCGGGACGCGGCACCGGGGCTACCGTGGTGACGTGGACGACGACCAGCCGCTCGACCCCTTCCGGGGCGACCCGGCGGACCCGGCGCACGAGCTCGCGCACCTGGACGACCCCGACGACGTCGCGGAGCCGCTCACCGTCGAGGAGCGCGAGGGCGTGCTGGCCGACCTCGAGGACCTCGAGGTCTTCCGCACGCTGCTCGAGCCCCGGGGCGTCCGGGGTGTGGTCGTCGACTGCGCCGACTGCGGCGAGGCCCACTACTTCGACTGGGACCTGCTGCAGGGCAACCTGCGCCACCTGCTCGACCGCGGCACGACGCGCGTCCACGAGCCGGCCTTCGAGCCCGACCCCGAGCACTACGTGCCCTGGGACTACGCGAAGGGCTTCTCCGACGCCGTGCTGGACGTCCTCGCCGACGACGACTGACCGCGTGCCGCCGCAGGCGGCCTTACGACAGTGCCCCGGCCCACGCAGCGCGCGACCGGGGCGTCCACGTGGCGGCGGGCGCCACCCGCGGGTGTCAGGTGACTAGACCGTGCCGGAAGCCGAGCGCCACGGCCTGTGCGCGGTCTCCCACACCGAGCTTGCGGAACAGCCGCCGGGCGTGCGTCTTGACCGTGTCCTCGGAGAGGTAGAGCTCGCGGCCGATCTGCCCGTTGCTCTTGCCCTGACTCATCCCGCGCAGCACCTGCAGCTCGCGCTCGGTGAGCTGCGGGACACCGGCGTTGCGCGTCGGCTCGTGGTCGGCCAGGGCCCGGCGGACGCTCGGCTCCACGAGGTCCTGTCCGGCCAGCGCCGAGGCGACGGCCGCGCACAGCTCCTCGTGCCCGACGTCCTTGACCAGGTAGCCGCGTGCGCCGGAGGTGACGGCCGCGGCGACCTGGTCGCGGTCGTCGGCGGCCGACAGCATGATCACCGTGGCACCGGGGTGGGCCGACACGAGCCGGCGGGTGGCCTCGACGCCGCCGAGGCCGGGCATGCGCACGTCCATGAGGACGAGGTCGGGCTGCTCCAGCGGGAACCGGGCGAGCACCTCCTCGCCGCTGCCCGCGATCTCGACCCGCTGCACGCCGGGCACGCCGCGCACGAAGTGCCGCAGCCCCTCGCGCACGATGCGGTGGTCGTCGCAGATGAGCACCGTGGTCAACGCCAGTCCTCCGTTCCGGTGGGGGCGAGCGCGGTCACGCCGCCTGTGCGGCGGGTGCCGCTGAAGTCGAGGTGCGCCGGCGCCAGACGTCCGGGGGGCACGAGGGCGGGCGAGGGCGCGTCGGTCGTGTGGGCGGGCAGCGCGAGCAGGAGGTCCGCACTGCCCGTGGC
>JALYNB010000072.1 GCA_030773395.1 Actinomycetota bacterium | reverse complement strand
TGCGGGCCGTCCGCTGGGCGGTATCGTCGCCGGGTGGGCTCCTGCCTGCCAGCGGCGCGTCCGCGTCGTGGGCTCGTCCGTCTCCTCGTCCCGAAGCCGCCGCGTCGGGACCGACGATGAACGAGCGCGCCGAGGGCTGGGCCCAAGAGTCGGCGGCTCCGGTGTTCTGTCTTTCCGAGGCCGAGATCTTCCAGGATCTCTCAGACCAGGAGATGTCGGACATCGCGGCCCGTGCGCCGATGCGGACGATCCCGCCCGGGACCGTAGTGTGGTCTCCGCGGGAGTCGCACAAGGCCCTGTTCATCGTGAAAGCCGGGCAGGTACGGATCTACCGGATCTCTCCCGAGGGTCGGCGGCTCACCCTGGCGGTCCTGGGCCCTGGCGCGCTGTTCGGGGAGATGGACCTCATCGGCCAACGCATGGGCGACGGGGTCGCCGAGGCGATCGAGGCCAGCGTGTTGTGCCTGATGAGTGAGCAAGACGTCCGCAGCATGTTGCTCGCGGATCGGCGTATCGCGTCCCGCATCATCGAGGGTCTGGGGCGGCGGCTGGCCGATGTGGAGCAGCGTCTGGCGGACACCGTGCTCAAGACCGCCCCTCAACGCGTCGCTGCCGTCGTGTGCCGTCTCGCTGCGGCAGCACCGGCGGAGGCAGGGCTGTTCGGGCGCCGCGGCGCCGAGGTGCGCCTCACCCACGAGCAGCTGTCCGACCTAGTAGGAACCACCCGAGAAACGACGACGAAGTTGCTGGGCGAGCTGCGCGACGCCGCGGCACCTGCGCGACATGGCACGGGGTGCGGGCAGTCGAGGCGCGGACAGGGCCGGTCACGACGGACGGCGCGTGATCTGCAACAGCACCTGCGTGGGGGGCGGGTGCGAGGGCGCCTCGTCGGGCACGACGTCGAGCCCGACGAAGCCGGGCAGGTCTTCGCGCAGCGCCTGCTCGACGCCGTACCGCAGCGTGTCCGCCGCGGACGTGCACCCCGAACACGCTCCCTGCATGCGCAGACGCACCACACCGCGCTCGACGCCGAGTACCTCGACCTCGCCGCCGTGCTCGTGCAGCAGCGGGCGGATCGGCTCGAGCGCCGCCTCTGCCGCCGCGACGTCGTCGACGCCGACGCCGTACGCCTGGAACAGCCAGTCGACCGCCGGGTCCCGCCGCACCTGCCCGAGGTCGTCGCCGAGACGGTCGGCGAGCCGCGTGACGGCGAGGCGGTGTACGGCGTCGATGCCGTCGAGCAGTTCGAAGACCCCGCCGCGGACGCGGTCGTCGAGCGCGTCGAACTCACCGAGGAGCTCCTCGAGGCGGTCGAGCAGCGGACCGAGCGAGGCGAGGGCCGTTCCCGCCTCGTCGTGCGCGTCCTGGTCGACGGTACGGTCGAAGGCGGGCTCACCCACTCGTGCGGACCTTCGTCAGCGCGTAGTCGATCAGGGTCTGGTTCAGCTCGACGCCGTGCTTCGCCTTGGCGTGCTCGGCGACGGCCGCCACGAGCTGCTCGGCGGTGTCGGCGCGCGTGACGTTCTTGCACGCGACCCCCACGTCTTTGCAGCGGAACTCGACGGGCACGACGTCCTCCTCACGAAGCTCGGGCTTGGGCATCGGCGCCGAGGGCGGCGCCGAGCTGCTCGAGCGCCTCGGCGACCGCGGCGAGATCGCCGTTGATCTCGGTGACGACCGGCCCCACCGGCTCGACGCGGTGCGCGATCGAGCGCACCCCGAACAGCACCTTGCCGAGAGTGTCGGTCAGCCGGCGGAGGATGACGACGACCCAGAGCAGATAGAACGCCAACGCGGCAACGAGGACGCCGGTCACGACGATCGCGGCGACGGCGGCTGCGGACACGACGCTCCCCTCGGACTCTTCAAGCTCTGCCGGTGAGGCGCCGCAGCGCGCTCACATAGGCAACGGCGTTGGCGGTGACGTCCGAGACCAGGGTGCGGGTCGTCACGAGAGCCGGGACGGGCTCGAGCGCGGCCGTGATGCCGACCCCGTGCTCGAGGATGTCGTCGGCGTAGCGCAGGCACTCACGCGCTGGGCGGATGACATAGCTCGCGAGAGCGACGACCAGGGGCGCCACGACGAAGAGTCCGATCACGCTCGTCGTCCAGAGCACCGCCATGGACGTCTCCTCCGCCCCGGGACACCACCTATGCGCAGTGTGCTCCCCGGTAGGTGTCTTTCGCTAGTACCGTCGGGAGGACGACGAGGAGGACCTGGATGACCGCTGTCTCCGCACCGCCCGCTCTCACCCTCGGCGTGGTCGGCAAGGGGGGTGTCGGCAAGACGACCGTCTCGGCGCTGGTCGCGCGGGCGTACGCCGACAGCGGGCGCCGCGTCGTCGCGATCGACACGGACT
>JALYNB010000071.1 GCA_030773395.1 Actinomycetota bacterium | reverse complement strand
CCCGGAAGTCATAGACCAGCGCGGCGGGGACGTTCACCGCGTCCCCGCTGTCGGGCAGCAGCACATATGCGACCGCGACCAGGGTGGCCGCCCCGACAGCGACGGCGGGCTGCCGCACCGACGGGGGGACGCCGCGCGCGCGTAGCGCGCGCAGCGCCGCGTAGGTTCCGCTGACCACCGCAACACCCAGCATGACGGCCAGCAGGTAGGAGACGGTGCGCGCGCCGACCGTTTCCGGGTCACCGACCCCCGGCGGGTTCGCCGGGTAGCGCAGCTGGGGGACCAGCGCCAGCGCGGTGAAGCCACCGGTCGCCAGCCCGACACTGCGCGACCACGCCGACGCGGCGGAGGGCAGCCGCCGGTAGACGACCGCGAACAGCAGCCCCAGGGCGATCCCGAGCAGCAGGAACCCCAACGGCATTCCGAGCAGCTTCTGCGTCTGGCGCCCGACCGGGCCCTCGCCGTCCGACGGCCCCTCCAGGGCGATCGCGGCGGTCAGGACCGGCTCGACCCACACGTAGGCGACCAGCGACGTCAACAGGCCGGCCGCGCCGCCGGCGACGGCACCGCGCGCGAGCACGTTGCGCATCCCCAGCCCCCTCAGTGGCAGGGGAAGCCGAGCATGTGCCGGGTGTCGTGGAAGAACTCGTGCACCGTCGAGTCCTCCGCCGCGGCGCGGACCAGCCCGGCGAGCTGCCCCTGGTCGAACGCGACGGCGAACAGCAGCGCGAGCGCCGCGAGGACAGCGAGCGCCGCGACCGTGAGACCGCCCTGGGCGGCCGGCAGTGAACGGGCAACGAGCTGGGACATAGCGCATCTCCTACCCGGGGTCTTCCGCCCCTGGTCCGGTGGTGCGTCAGCTCGAGTCTCCTGGCTCCCGGATCACCGCTCGCCTCCGACCTTCCCGCCTGGATCGGCGGTGGTCATGCCTGGAGGTCCGCTCCCCGGTCACAGTGGTGGGACCGCGCCGGCCTCTCACCGGCTTCCTCGACGACCGACACGTGGCCTGGGCATTCCACCACACCACGATCCCTGCCGCACATCCGCCCTCAGCTCCCGCCGATGCGCGGCCGCGCGTGCGCGCCAAACCCGAGTCGTCGTACTGGCAAGGTCGGGTTGCTCGGAGTGTTAGACGTGTCTAACCTGCCCGTATGCCAACTATGCTTGCGCACCGCAGGCAGCAGACCTGCTGCGCCATCACCCACACCGAGGTGGTGGAGGACTACCTCAAGACCGTGTTCCAGCTGTCGACCGGCGGCAGCGAGGTGACGACCTCCTTGCTGGCGGCGCGGCTGGGGGTGGCAGCGCCATCGGTGTCGGCGATGCTCAAGCGGCTGGAGGCGTCAGAGCTTGTCCGTCGCCCCTCCGCCCACGACGTGCAGCTGACCGAGCACGGGCGGCGGCACGCGCTCGGGGTGGTGCGCCGGCACCGGTTGCTCGAAATGTTTCTGACCGAGGTCCTCGGCGTGCCGTGGGACGAGGTGCACGACGAGGCGGAGGTCCTCGAGCACGCGATCAGCGCGCGGCTTGAGGAGCGGATCGACGCCCTGCTGGACCATCCCACGCGTGATCCGCACGGGGACCCGATCCCGCCGCGGTCCGGGGAGCACATCGAGGACTGGGCCAGCCCGCTGCGGTCCGCGACCGCCGGCAGCTCATTCCTCGTGGAGCGGGTCAGCGACCGGGATAGTGGCGCGTTGCGCCACCTGGCTGCGCTGGGTATCCGGCCAGGCTCGCTGTTGCAGGTCGGGGAGTGGGCGCCGTTCGGTGGTCCGTTGTGGGTCCAGGTCGACGGGCGTACCGAGGCGCTCGGCACCGGGCTCGTCGAGCTCCTCCACGGCCGGGTGCTCTGATGGCCGGGGACGCGCGCCCCTCGCGAAGGGGCTTCCTGCTCGGCGGTGCGGCCGGCTCGGCGGGGCTCGCCCTGGGAGCCCGGAGTCTGCTGGACCCGTCCCGGGCACACGCCGCGGGGCACGAGCACGGCACCAAGCCTGGTGCCCACAACGGTCACGGCGGGGGCGTGAACGGCGCGACCTTCCGGGCCGGCGGCACGGTCGACCACGCCGCCAACGGCTTCCACCCCACCGAGGTGCTCCGCGACTTCGACTACGGCACCACGTCGGAGCTGCCCGATGGGAGGGTGCTCCGGGAGTGGGAGGTCTTCGCCAGCGACGAGGACATCGAGGTGGCCCCCGGCGTGATCTTCCCGGCGTGGACCTTCAACTCTCGCGTGCCGGGACCGACGCTGCGCTGCACCGAGGGTGACCGGCTACGGGTGCACTTCACCAACGGCTCCGCGCACCCGCACACCATGCACTTCCACGGCATCCACCCCGCGGAGATGGACGGCGTTCCGGGTGTCGGCCCGGGAGTGATCGCGCCCGGTCAGACGGTGACGTATGAGTTCGACGCCGAACCCTTCGGCCTTCATCTCTACCACTGCCACGTCAGCCCCCTGGCCGAGCACATTGCCCGGGGCATGTACGGGACGTTCATCATCGACCCGAAGCAGGAACGTCCCCCGGCCGACGAGATGATTATGGTGATGCACGGTTACAACACCACCTTCGACGGCGAGGGCAACCAGCTCTACGCGGTGAACGGCATCCCGTTCCACTACATGAACGAACCGGTCCGGGTGAAGCGCAACGAGCTCGTGCGGATCTACCTGGTCAACATCCTGGAGTACGACCCAATCAACAGCTTCCACCTGCACGGCAACTTCTTCGACTACTACCCGACCGGCACCCGCCTGTCGCCCAGCGAGTTCACCGACACGATCATGCTGGGGCAGGGGCAGCGGGGGATCTGCGAGGTGCGGTTCCCGCATCCCGGGAGGTTCATGTTCCACGCCCACAAGACCGAGTTCGCCGACCTGGGCTGGATGGGCTTCTTCGAGGTGGCGGAGTGAGCGGCGACGTGGTCACCGCGCGCCTGCCCGGCTGGGTGCTCGGTCTGGCCGCCCTCCTGCTCGTCGGGGGCGCGCTGGCCGGGTTGGGGTTGCTGGCCGGCCCGAGCTTGCCCGAGCGCACCGGCCCGCCGGTCGAGCAGCTCGCCGTCGAGCGCACCGTGCTCTCACCCGGAGCGATCGAGCTGAGCCTGCGGAATCCCGGGCCGGACCCGGTGCAGGTAGCGCAAGTGTTCGTCAACGACGCCTACGTCGACGCGGCAGGCGCGACCGAGCCGATCCAGCGGCTGCGCAGCGACACGCTGCGGCTGGACTACCCGTGGCAGGACGGGCAGCCCTACCTCATCTCCGTGGTCACCTCCAGCGGCGCGGTGATCGAGCACGAGATCGGGGCCGCCGTCCTCACCACGAGGGCGGAGCCCGGCTTCTTCGGGCTGATGGCGTTGCTGGGCACCTACGTGGGCGTCCTCCCGGTACTGCTCGGCATGCTGCTCCTGCCGCTGCTGCGCCGGGCCAGTCGTGCGGTGGTGCGCCTGCTGCTCGCCGTCACGGTCGGACTGCTGGCCTACCTGGCTATCGACGGGACGGCCGAGGGCGTGGAGCTCGCCGAAGGGACCGGCGGTGCCTTCGGCGGGGCCACCCTGGTCGTGCTGGGGGCCGCGCTGGCCTTCCTGCTGCTCGACGGGGTCGACCGGTGGCTGCGGACGCAGCGGCAGACGGCCCACGGGGACGCGTCGGGACTCCGGCTCGCTTTCATGATCGCGCTGGGAATCGGCCTGCACAACCTCGGTGAAGGCCTGGCCATCGGATCGGCGTACGCGGTCGGCGAGCTCGCCCTCGGCGCGGCACTGGTGGTCGGTTTCGCGCTGCACAACACCACCGAGGGCATCGCCGTGGTCGCGCCGCTCACCGACGAACGGCCCTCGCTGCTGCACCTGCTGGGACTCGGGCTGCTCGCCGGCGCGCCGGCCATCCTGGGCGCACTGATCGGTGCGGCCGTAAACAACGCCGAGCTCTCCGCGCTCCTGCTGGGCGTCGGTGTCGGCGCGATCGTCCAGGTCATCGTCCAGGTCCTGCCCGCGGTGCGCGGGGCCCGCGCCGCCTTCGACCCGCTGGCGGTCGGCGGGGTCGCCGGAGGCGTCCTGATCATGTATGCGACCGGGCTGCTGGTCCCGGCGTGACCGCGGCGGACCTGGGCTGCGGCCGGGAGGTACTCGGCCGCTGTGCGTCGTCCGGGGAGGACGCCGTGCCGGACCGCGAGCCCCGGCTCGCGCTGGACCGCCGGAGCCTGCTGGCCGGCGTCAGCGCGCTCGCGGTCGCCGCCGCGGTGTCCGGCTGCGGCGAGGACAAGTCCACCACCTCGGGGGCCGGGACGATCCTGGGCCCGCCCGGCGAGGTGCCCGTCGGGGGAGGGAAGGTCTACGCGCAGCAGCGGGTCGTGGTGACCCAGCCGGTACGGGGCACCTTTCACGCCTTCTCCGCGGCCTGCACCCACCAGGGCTGCACCGTCAGAGACGTCGTCGAAGGCACGATCAACTGCCCCTGCCACGGCAGCAAGTTCGCCGTGACCGACGGGTCGGTCGTGCGCGGCCCGGCTCAGCAGCCGCTCGCCCAGATGGGCGTGGCCGTGGAGGCAGGCTCGCTCACCCTCCGCTAGAGCAAACTCGCTGACTTCCGCGGAGACGTCGTTCCACTGACCGATCGCTGCCTGGGCTTCCGGCGCGCTGACCGGGACGGGGAGGTGACGGCGAACATGAGGACGCGGACGCGGTATTGATGTCCTGATGTGTGGTCGCGGAGTTTCACCAAGGCCGGACGGTGCACCCCTCAGCGGTTAGTTAGCGCGGCGGGCCGGATGATCAGAAAGGTGTGGAAGCTCGGAGCGCTTGACGCAGCGCCTCCTCCGACCGTCCGATCACGGTCGTGCCGTCGTCGGCGGTGATCAGGGGTCGCTGGATCAGCAGCGGATTGGCGGCTATTACGTCGACCCAGCGTCTGCGGTCGCGCGGCAGATGCGCAAGGTCCAGTTCGTCGGCGAGAGGCTCGTCCATTCGCGCGATGTCCCAGGGGGTCGAGACCCAGCCGGCGCAGCACGGCGTCCAGCTCATCGACCGTCGGCGGGTCGTCGAGGTAACGGCGGACCGTGTACTGGGCGCCCGCTCCGTCGAGCAGCTCGACGGCCACTTGACACTTCGAGCACGACGGGTTGATCCATAGGTCCACTGACCCTGCTCCCTCCACTCCATCCCCATAGCGGGCGTAGCTCCGGTGGCGTGGGTCCGTCGTGGCTCAGCCGAGCTCCTGCTCGGTCGACTGTTGAGACAACCTGCCGGGACGGACCGCGGTGGGCGGGCGGGCCGGGAGCACGCGGGTCCGTGCTTCCCGGTTCATGCCGAGCGACCCCTTGAGCCGCACCCGGCCCCCGCGGGGGCCGCTGCGCTCGTCGCCGTCGAGGCCTTTGAGTTCGACAAAGCGGTCCTCCAGCAGCCAGTGGTTGTGCAGGTCGGCGGGGCGCGGCAGGTGTTCACCGGCCTCTCCGTGCCGGTGGTGACGAGACTCCGGCAGCCCGAGCGCCTCGTCCTCGACACGCTGGTCGAGGCCGCGGTCGCGCGGTCCCGCTCCGTGCGCTGGCCTGGTCGGTGCGCCTCTGCGGGAGCACGCCGGACTGGCTCGCCGACCTCCGCGAGAGCCTGCAGGCGGTGCAGCGGCTCCGGCAGCAGGGGCCCGTGCCGGTGGGTTGGGGACCGGCGCTCAGGCCGCCGGGTCCGCCGGGGACGACGCGGACAGGCCGGTGCAGACCCGCGCCTCGTCGGCGGCCTCGAGGGCGGTCTCGCGCTGCAATCCGGTCAGCGGCGTGTTCTTCCCCCCCGAGATCCGGGCCGGTGTCCACTCGGCCGCGGTCACGTCGCGCCCCTGCAGGGTCAGCGTGAGCACCCCGGTCTCCGCTTCCGGTCCGCCCTTCGCGTACCAGAGGAAGTTGCCGAGCCCGTAGTGCACGTACGCCCGACCCAGCCAGCCGCCGCCAAGGAGCACGTGCGCGTGCGAGCCGACGACGACGTCCGCCCCGGCCTCGACCAGGGCCTCGGTGAGCGCGACCTGCCGGGCGATCGGGCAGGGATTGCGCTCCTGCCCGTAGTGGGCGAACACCACCACGGTGTCCGCGTTCTCCCGCGCCTCACGCACCGCGCGCAGCAGCCGCTCCTCGTCGTACGCCGACGCCAGCCCGGGCTTGCCCGGCGCGGCCCGCCAGGTCTCGAGGGCGTAGGAGTCGAGCACCTGCGTCGTGCCGATCACAGCGATCCGCTGGCCGTCGACCTCCGCCACGTGCGGCGCGAAGGCCTCGCCGTCGTCCCGGCCGGCTCCGACGAGGGGGAAGCCGGCCTCCCGCGCGGCGTCGAGGGTGTCGGCGAGGCCGACCTGGCCGTAGTCCATGCCGTGGTTGTTCGCGAGCGTCGCGACGTCGACGCCCGCGGCGGTCAGCGCGTCGAAGGCGGTCGCCGGTGCGCGGAACGTGAACTCCTTGGGCTCCGGCGTGCCGCGTCCGGTCAGGGCGGTCTCCAGGTTCACCACGGCCAGGTCGGCGGCGGAGAGCACGTCGGCGACCGGACCGAACGTCGTGGCCGGGTCACGCCGCAGGCGCTCGCCGACCACCCCCTCGAAGTGCACGTCGCCGCCGAACGCGATCGTCACCGGCGCCGGTGGCGTACCGGGGGCCCGGACCGCATCCTGGCCGGTCTGACCCCCGTCGGCCCGCCCGTCCCGAGTGGCGACCGCGCTCCCGGGCGGGCTCGCGGAGCCCGCCGCGCAGCCGGTCACGGTCGAGGCCGCGAGCACCAGCCCGAGGGCGATCCGGGCCGAGGAGCGTCCGCTCGTACGGCGGGGGGCTACGCCGGGCAGGGCGGACACCGCGGACCTCCTTCGGGCCGGGACTCGACGCTGGGCGCAGGCTGGCACGTGACCCGCTGCCCGTCAGGCCGACACCCGGTGACGGGACCGGCGCGACGCGACCGTGACCTCGAACGGGCAGAGCGGGCATCCCGTCGGGGACGACCGTCCCGGAGACCGGCCTCGCCCGTTAGGTTGCTCCTCGTGGAGGCGTTGCGTCAGGTCGACTCGTGGCCGGTGGGCTCGGTGGCGGTCGCCGTCGTGCGTGCGGACGGCGCCGTCGTGGGGGAGCGGGGTCCCGTCGAGGACACGTTCCGGCTCGCCTCGGTCAGCAAGCTGCTCACGGCGGCCTCGGTGCTGCTCGCCGTCGAGGAGGGGGCGCTGGAGCTGGACGAGGCGGCGGGCCCGCCCGGCTCGACCGTCCGACACCTGCTGAGCCACGCCTCGGGCTGCCATCCGGACGAACGGCGCGGCCTGCAGGAGCCCGCCCGCAAGCGCACGTACTCCAACGCCGGCTACGAGTGGGTCGCGGACGTGCTGAGCGACCGGACCGGGATGAGCTTCGCGTCGTACGCCGACGAGGGGCTGTTCGGCCCGCTGGGCATGACGACGGCCCGGTTCGAGGGGAGCCCGGCGCACGCCGGGGTGGCGAGCGTGACCGACCTCGCGCGCTTCGCGGCCGAGCTGCAGGCCCCGCGGCTGCTCCACCCGTCGACCGTCGAGCAGATGCGGACCGTGCAGTTCCCCGGGCTCGACGGCCTGCTGCCCGGGCTCGGCATGCAGCGGCCCAACGACTGGGGGCTCGGCCCCGACATCCGCAGCACCAAGTCGCCGCACTGGACCGGGTCCCGCAGCGACCCGACGACCTTCGGGCACTTCGGCCGGGCCGGCACCTTCCTGTGGGTCGACCCCGTCGCGGGGGCAGCGTGCGTGTGCCTGACCGACCGGGAGTTCGGCGACTGGTCGAGGCAGCTGTGGCCACCGCTCACCGACGCGGTCCTGGCGGAGCTGGCCGGCGGGTAGGCCGCCCGGTCCCCGTCAGGGGACGACGTCGACGACGACGGCGAGGTGGTCCGAGACAGGCAGGCGGCGGACCTCCGAGGCGACGCGCCCGGGCAGCGGGGCCGACGCCAGCACGTGGTCGAGTTGCAGGCGCGGCCGCGGTGCGGGGAACGTGCGCGCGCGGACGAGCGGCGGCCACCCCGACGCCCACCCGGGCAGCGGCCCGGGCAGGTTGAGGTCACCGAGCAGGACGTGCGGCCCGGGCAGCCGCCGCAGCCCCCGCAGGAGCTGCCGCAGCTGCACCAGCCCCCAGCCGGGCACGAACGACAGGTGCGTGGTGGCGACGGTCAGCGGGCCGTCCGGCGTCCGCAGCACGGCGGCCAGGCCCACGCGCGGCTCGTCCTTGAGCCAGAGCACCCGGCGTGTCCCGGGCAGGGGCACGGGCGACCGCACCGGCGCGGCCGGGAGCCGGATGACGTGCCAGGACTCGACCGGCAGGCGGCTGACGAGCGACACGCCGTAGGCGGGCCCGGTGGTCGGCCCGTCCGGGGCGGCCTGCCACGTCCCGCCGGGGGTGCCGATCAGCGCCGGCTCGAAGCGGGCGGCGCCGGCGCCCAGCGCCTCCACGGCGACGGCCGTCAGGTCCAGGCCGCCCGACCGGGGCTGGTCGCGGTCGACCTCCTGCAGGGCGAGCACGTCGGCGTCCAGGGACCGGACGGCGTCCGCGAGCCGCTGCCGGTCGACCCGGAGGTCGTCCAGTGACAGCCCGAAGAGCAGGTTCAGCGTCGCGAGCCGCACGCGGGCCTCAGCGCCCCGCGGGGTCGGCGTACGGCGACGGCGCGGCGCCCACGCGGGCGAGCACCTCGTCGGCGACCCGGTCGGGGGCCTGTTCCGGCGCCCAGTGGCTGACCCCGGGCAGCTCGACGAAGCGGTAGTCGCCGGTGACGCAGCGGTGGGCACCCTCGGCCGCCGTACGCCCGATCGCGAGGTCGTCGGACGGCCAGACCATCGTGACCGGCACCCCCACGTCCGGGGCGTCGCCGTTGTCCTCCCGCGTGACCGCCCGGTACCACTGCAGCCCGGCCGTCAGCGCCCCGGGCTCGCGGGCCTGCCGCACCCACGCCTCCACGTCGACGCCCGGGACCCGGCCGCCGCCCAGCAC
>JALYNB010000070.1 GCA_030773395.1 Actinomycetota bacterium | reverse complement strand
GTCGAGCGATCGCCGGGCCGCTCGCCGGGGAGCGGCTTCAGCCCGCGGAGTACGTCGACACCTTCTGGTTCGCCTGGTCAGCCTTCCAGCCGCAAACGCGAATAATCACGTCCTGACGCGTGAACTCAGGGCCGAGTCCGATGGTGACTGTTCGGTAGCGGATTGGCCCGAAGAGCCTCGATGACGGCGTGCCTGGCCGGCCGTGATGTCTTGCAGATGCTGGTCAGCTTGAGCCGTCGCTTGACTGCCTGCGGCCCCAGGCGGCTGCGGCGCACCCTCCCGGTCGATCACCGCCACTGACCCGGCCAAGAGCAGTGGACCGCGGCTGCGGCTGCGGCGCGGCGGGACCGCTGCCCTGCTGGGACGAGCGGCGCTGGACCGGGTGGGGAGACGTGGGACTGGGCCATGAGCACCTACGCAGGGAGCGAGCGAGCACGACTACGATGCCCAATAGTAGGAGCCTGGTGGCGGGAAGGCGTTCCGCGAGCCCGTCGTAACAGTCGAACCAAGGAGGACTGCATGGGCGCCGTGTCGCGGCGGGCCGCGTTACGCGTGGCCGGCCTGGTCGTGGGCGCGGTGCTGCTGGCCGGCTGTGCTGCGCAGGACAGCTCGCGGCCGTCGCCCGCGGCCGTCGACGGGGTCGCCGTCAGCGCCGATCCGGACGACTTCCACGGCACCCTGGTCGCTGACCCCGCCCAGCCTCGCCCGGCTCTCGAGCTCCCTACGACCAGCGGCGAGCTGTTCGATCTGAGCGGCCGGCCGAGTGACGAGGTCACCCTGGTGTTCTTCGGCTACACCCACTGCCCGGACGTCTGCCCGACCACCATGGCCGACCTGGCGGCGGCCCGAGCGATGCTCCCGCCGGAGGTGCGCGACCGGGTGCAGGTCGCGTTCGTGACCGAGGACCCGGCCCGGGACACGCCCGAGCTGCTGCGCAGCTGGCTGGACCGCTTCGACCCGGAGTTCACCGGGCTGATCGGCGGCAACGAGGCCACCGTCCGGGCTCAGCAGGAGCTGTACCTGCCGCTGGCCAAGCGAGTGGACAACCCGACGGAGAAGGTCGTCCACCCGCACGACGGCGCCAAGGCGCACACTCACGGCGACTACTCCATCGACCACGCCGGCATCGTCTGGGCCTGGGGTCCGGGTGACCGGGCCGTGCTCTACAGCGGCGGGACCACACCGGCGCAGTACGCCGAGGACCTCACCCGCCTGGCCTCGGCGGCGTGAAACGGGCAGTAGCTGCGGGGTCTGGTCGAGCAGGCGCTGGCCGAGTGAGGTCCGGGCGTCTCGTGACGGGCTACGCCCCCGGGGGGAAGGTCACGGGGCACAGGTCACTGGCCGCCGCGGCGTAGGCGGGGTAGGCGGCCACCACCAGCGGTGTTGCCGCCACCAGCGCGAGTGCGGCCAGGGCAGCCCCGCGCTGCAGCCGGGACAGCGGCGGCGGTGCCTGCAGCAGCCGGCGCACCCGGGCGGCTCCGGCCGTGCCCACTGCTCCCAGGGCCGGGGCCGGCGAGCGCATCCCGGCCAGGCAGAGCAATGCGCTGGCCACCTCGAGCCGGCCCAGCCGCCGGGTGGCGGCATCGTCGGCGAGAAGCTCGACCAACCGGTGGACCTCGGCCAGGCCGCAGTCGAACAGCGGAACTGCCGGGAAGGCCCGGGCCAGTCCGGTCGCCACGGCGACGAGCAGGTGGTGGCGGCCGCGTAGGTGCGCTCGCTCATGCGCGAGTACGGCGGTGAGCTCCGGGCCGCTCAGCGCGCCCAGCGCGCCGGTGGTGACGACCACGCGACCACCTCTGCCCGGCAGGCAGTAGGCGGCGGCCTGCGGAGCGTCCAGCACCAGCGCGCCGAGGGCGTCGTCGGCCCGACCGACAGCGGTCAGTGAGCCGCGCAGCCGACGCCGTTCCAACGCTGCCGGTACCAGTCCGGCGAGCATGCCCAGCAGCGTCCAGGCCGGGACAGCGACCGCCAGCCCGGCACCGAGGATCGGCAGCGGGGAGGCGGTCGAGTAGGCCGCCTGCACGGCCAGGGCGCAGGCCCGGAGCAGCTGGGCCAGGTCGGTCCCGAGAGCGGTGACCGGTACCAGCAGCACCACGCCGGCCAGCACGACCGCCGTCAGCGCCGTCGCGGCCAGCAGCGCCCAGGCGGCCACGGCCAGGCGGGGGGCGCGGTCGGCCCACGGGCGGGCGAGCGCCCGCGGCCCGGCAACGGCGAGCAGCCCGGCGATGGCCAGCAGCACCAGCGACGTCACGGAGCCGGCTTTCGGGCGCGCCGGGCGGCCTCGACCGCGGCCTGAAGGGAACCGATCTCGTCAGGCTCCAGCTCGGCGACGAAGTGCAGCAGGGCAGCGCGCCGGTCCCCACCGGCGGCGAGAACGTCGCGGAGCAGCGCCGCGGTGTGCTCCTCACGGCTGCGCACCGGCGCGTAGCGCCAGGCCCGACCCTGCATCTCCCGCGTGACGGCGCCCTTGCGGTGCAGGTTGTCCAGCACCGTCATGACTGTCGTGTAGGCCACCGAGCGGTGAGGCTGAAGCTCGGCGAGCAGCTCGCGCACCGTGGCCGGCCGGTCCCGCTCCCACAGCTGCTGCATCACGGCGGCTTCCAGCTCACCGAACGGTCGCACGTCGCCTCCTCTGCTCCTACCCCTGATAGTAGGCGCTGCCGGACAGGCGGATGCCCTCGCTGCGGACGAGTCACCCGCCACCCTCGAGGTCCGTTGCTCGTCACCCGCTGGCCAGCCCACCTCCTACTACGCCGCATCGTAGAGGGGACTGAGATGCTGCTTGCGTCCGTCGGGCAGGCCGCCGCCGAGACGGTGCTGTCCGGGCCGCTACTCCTTGCTGCGCTCGTCGCGCTGGCGGCCGGTCTGGTGTCGTTCGTGTCCCCGTGCTGTCTGCCGCTGGTGCCGGCCTACGTGTCCTACCTGGCGGGAGCGTCCGGCCCTGTTGTCGACCCTGTCGCCGGCTCGGGGGACCGGGCGGCGGGCAGGGCCGGGTGGTGTTGGGGACCGGGTTGTTCGTGCTCGGCTTCACGAGCGTGTTCACCAGTCACGGGGCCTTGTCGGCGGCCTTCTCCTGCTTCTGCGGTACCAGGACGTCGTCGTCCGCGTTCTCGGCGCCGTCACCATCGTGCTGGGCTTGGTTTTCGCCGGGTGCTGACCGTGGGTGCCCGGACTGGACTCCCTGCATCGGTCCGTCCCTGGCCGCCGTCTTCACTTTGGCTACCTCGGCCGCCGGAGCCGAGCGCGGGGCGCTGCTCGCCTTCGTCTACAGCCTCGGGCTCGGTCTGCCGTTCCTGCCACGGCGACGGGATTCGCGCGGGCCACCGCTGCGTTCGCGCTCCTGCGCCGGCACACCGAAACCCTGGCCCGGGTCGGCGGTCTCCTGTTCGTCGCTTTCGGGGTGCTGCAGCTGTGCGGCGCGTGGACCGCGCTCATGGCCTCGCTACAACCGGTTGTCGTAGGCGACTCCGTCTCCCTTGTCGATCACGCGGCCGCGTGCCACGTCGCCGGGGAGGTCCTAGGCCGGGCCGGCGACGTCTTCAGCGCCCCGACAGGTCGCGCTGCACCCGGAGGAACTCGTCCCGGTCGATCTCCCCGGCGGCGTACCTCCGCTGGAGCACCGCGTCGGGACCCTCCGACGCCGACGAACTGGGCGAGACGCGCTTGGCCAGCCAGATCGTGGCGACCACGACCAGGGCCAATAGGGCGAGTCCGACCAGGGCCCACAGCAGCATCCAGCCGCCCATCATCCCGGCCATCATGTTCATCATTCCGCCATCAGGTTCCACCGCTGATTGACCTCCTCGGCCATCGGTAGCGCCGCCTGGTGCAGCGCACTGGTTGTGCTAGTGGCAGTTGGCCATCTCGGAGCCCATGAGCTCGTGCATCCGCTACATGCCCGGGTTTCCCTCAGCCATGAGCTCGTGCATCCGCTCATCCCGGGTGGGGCGCTCGGACGGCCTGGCGCAGGGGACTGGCTCTGCGCCTGAGCTGCGCCGGCGGGCAGTCCCACTGCTGCCACGACGACCACGGCTGCCAGTAGGGACCCCGCCGTCACGGTGCTCCTCCGTTCGGTGGTCAACGGCCCGTCCCTGCATCTACTATGCCCGATAGTATCGTCCGACCGTGAGGAGGTGTGGTGGAGACCGTGCTGTTCGCTCTCGCCGCGCTGGCCTGCCCTGCGGGCATGAGTGCGATGGTGTGGTTCATGATGCGCGGCGGCGCGAGTAGCGCCGCCGCCGACTCGACCGACCGAGCCGACGAGCTCGCTGCCCTGCGACGCGAGGTGACGGCGCTGCGGGCCGAGTGGGCGCGCGACACCGGCAGCGTCGTCCAATGACCCTCGTCGCTGCGGCGGTCGCGGTGGCCTCGGTCCTGCTCACCTACCTGTGTTGCATACGCCCGATGCGTCGCCTGCACTGCCAGGGACGGCCTGCCCCCGACGAGCGCGAGCTCGCCCAGCTCCGCGCCGAGATCGCGACACTGAAGTCCACGCGACCGGGCCGATGAGGCCGGTCCCGATCGCTGCGCCCTCGCTACTACCCTCGCCGGTGCCCGCCGGGGGTTTCCGGTGTTCGGGAGCAGTAGCAGCAGCCGCCCCCTCGCTTGCGTTGCCTCTTCCCTGCTACCGAAGGAGCTCCCATGGATCACATGACCCCCCATCACGCTGAGATGTCGATGCCGGCCTGGCTCACGCCGCTCGCGTGGCTGTTCGTCGCGCTCGCAGTCGTCGCCGCCGTTGCCGTGGCCATCGACATCTACGGCCGGGGCTACCGCCAGCGGGCGAGGCCCATGGAGGGGGTCTGGGTGCTCAGCGCCCTGTGGCTCGGGCCGCTGACGCTCCCGCTGTACCTGCGACTCGGCCGCCCGCACAGCCCGAAGTGGCAGCAGGAGCAGCGGATCGACGCGACGGAGCATCTGCCCGGTGCCGCTACCCGGGGTGGTCTGCCCGGCGGCGCCGCCTCGCTCGTCGCTCACGTCATCGGCGTACCGCTGGTCCTGGCCACCGGCTTCACCATCGCCGGGCTCGACCTCTACGCGATGATCGCTGTCATCGCCGTGCTGGCGACCGCGCTGCTGTTCGTGTTCGAGCTGTCCGTCCGCTCGCACCGAAGCACCCATCGGGCGGGGACAGCGTTGCTGGTGGCGGCGGTCACCGTGCTGGCCTTCGACGTCGGCATGGGCGGCTGGATGCTTCTGCTGCACTTCA
>JALYNB010000069.1 GCA_030773395.1 Actinomycetota bacterium | reverse complement strand
GTGTTCGCCATGCCGTGCCGCACGCGGGCCGCCGGCATGGACGTCGAGGGGCTCGGCATCGTGTTCCTCGAGGCGAGCGCCACCGCCCTCCCGGTCGTCGCGGGCGACTCCGGGGGCGCCCCGGAGGCGGTCCGCGACGGGGTCACCGGACGGGTCGTCGACGGCCGGAACGTCGCGGCGGTGGCGGAGGCCGTGTCGTCGTACCTGCTCGACCCGGCGCTCGCCCGTCGTACCGGGGAGGCCGGCCGGGCCTGGGTGGAGCGCGACTGGCGCTGGGAGGACCGCGCCGCCCGGCTGCGCGAGCTGCTGGGGGGGGAGCCGGGGGAGCGGCCCGGCCGCGGCTACCCCGCGGACGGGGACTGAGGCCCGCCGGCCCCCGCCGCCCCGCCGGTCAGCGGTAGAGCGCCTCCACCTCGTCGGCGAACTCCGCCATGATCACGTTGCGCTTGAGCTTGAGGGACGGCGTCATCTGCCCGCCCTCCTCGGTGAAGTCGGCGGCGAGGACCCGGAACCTGCGGATCGACTCGGCCTGCGACACCGCCTTGTTCGCGTGGTCCACGGCGCCCTGGATCTCCGACTGCAGGTCGGGGTCGCGGGCGAGGTCCGCGACCGTGCCGGACTTGCCCCGGGCCTGCGCCCAGGCCGGCACGGCCTCGGCGTCGAGCGTGACGAGGCAGCCGATGAACGGGCGCTGGTCGCCGACGACGATGCACTGGCTGACGAGCGGGTGGGCGCGCAGGCGGTCCTCCAGCACGGCGGGCGCGACGTTCTTGCCGCCCGCGGTGACGATGATCTCCTTCTTCCGCCCGGTGATGCGGAGGAAGCCGTCCTCGTCGAGGGATCCGAGGTCGCCGGTGGAGAACCAGCCCTCGGGGTCGAGGACCTCCTTCGTCGCGGTCTCGTTGCCGTGGTAGCCGCGGAAGACGTGCGGCCCGTGCAGCAGGACCTCGCCGTCGTCGGCGATGCGCACCCCCGTGCCCGGGAGGGGACGGCCGACCGAGCCGACCCGCATGGCCGCGGGGCGGTTGCACGCCGCCGGCGCGGTCGTCTCTGTCAGGCCGTAGCCCTCGATCACCGTCAGGCCGATGCCGCGGTAGAAGTGGGTGAGGCGGTCGCCGAGGGGAGCGCCGCCCGACACCGCGTGGCGCACCCGGCCGCCCAGCGCGGCGCGGAGCTTGCCGAAGACGAGCCGGTCGAACACGCCGTGCACGAGCTTCAGACGCAAGCCCGGCCCGCCCGTGTCGAGGGACTCGCTGTAGGCGACCGCCGCTGCCTCGGCGCGGTCGAAGATGCCGCCCTTGCCGCCGGCGTGCGCCTTGGCCTTCGCGCCGTTGTAGACCTTCTCGAACACGCGCGGCACGGCGAGCAGGAACGTCGGCCGGAAGGTGCCGAGGTCCTCGACGAGCTTCTTCGCGTCGGCCGTGTGCCCGAGCCGCACGCGGCGCTCGACGCAGGCCACCTCGACGAGCCGGGCGAAGACGTGGGCGAGCGGCAGGAACAGCAGGGTCGTCTGCCCGGGAGCGAACAGCTCGGGCAGCGCCTCCGTGGAGCTCGCCGCGTCGAACAGGAAGTTCCGGTGGGTGAGCTCACAGCCCTTGGGCCGGCCCGTCGTGCCCGACGTGTAGATGATCGTGGCGAGGGAGTCGGCGCCGAGGCCCGCCCGCCGGGCCGCGAGATCGTCCTCGGTGGTGGCCGCGCCCGCCACGCGCAGTCCGTCGAGCCCGCCGGAGTCGATGACGTGGACGTCGGCGAGGTCGGGCAGCTCCGCCCGCACGGCGGCGACAATCGCCGCGTGCTGCTCCGTCTCCACCACGACGGCCCGCGCGCCCGAGTCGCCGAGGGTCCACGCGACCTGCTCCGCGGACGACGTCTCGTAGACGGGGACGACCACGCCACCCGCCGCCCAGACGGCGTAGTCCACGAGCGTCCACTCGTAGCGGGTGCGGCTGACCAGCCCCACCCGGTCGCCGGGTTGCAGCCCGGCCGCGACGAGGCCGCCTGCGAGCGCGCGCACGTCCTCGGCGAACTGCCGGGCCGTCACGCCCGCCCAGTCGCCCCCCTCGGGACGGGCGAAGACGACCGCGTCGGGCGCCTCCCGGGCGTTGCGGAACACCGTGTCGGCGAGCGTCGCCGTCGGCGGAATCGCGATGGGGGTCGGGTCGAGGTACTCGCGCACGCGGCTCTCCCGCAGCAGTGATCCGGCGTCGGTGCTCGGGGGACGCTACCTCCCGCACAGGCCGCTCGCTGGCGCGGGAGGGCGACACCCCGTGAGCGGGATCGACTCGTGACCCGCGCCCTCAAGTCGCGGGCCGGTCGGGCCGAGAGTGCTGAGGTGACCCGCCTCTGCCCCTCGTGCGCCGGCGTCGTCGGCGCCACGGCGGAGTGGTGCGGGCTGTGCTTCGTCGACCTGCGGGCCGGCGCCCGCCCCCCGTCGTACGCCGGGAGCGCCGCCCCGCCCGCGGGTCCGGCC
>JALYNB010000068.1 GCA_030773395.1 Actinomycetota bacterium | reverse complement strand
TCGCTGCTCGTCTGGTCGGCCACCCGGGAGCGGCTGCTGCAGGCGGGCGGCGCCCCGCAGGCCTACCTGCGCCGGCACGTGCTCAACGCGCTGCTCGGCGCGGGGCTCGGCGCGGTCGCCGCCTCCGTGGACTACCGAGCGGTCCGCGCCTGGGCCCCCGTGATCCACGTCGTGTCGACGCTGGGCCTCGTCGCCGTGCTCCTCCTCGGTACGACGATCAACGGCGCCCACTCGTGGATCGTGCTGCCCGGCGGGCTGCAGGTGCAGCCGTCGGAGTTCGCCAAGGTCGCCCTCGTCGTGCTCTGCGCGATGCTGCTGGCCGACCGCCGGGTGGGGGAGGAGCGGCCCCGCGACTCCGAAGTGCTGCTCGTGCTGGTCGTCGCGGCGGTGCCGATGGCGCTCGTGATGCTCCAGCCCGACCTCGGCACCATGCTCGTGCTCTGCGCCACGCTCCTGGGGGTGCTGGTCGTCGCCGGAGCGCGGCTCTACTGGGTCGTGGGCCTCGTCGCGGCCGGGATCGTCACCGCGGCTGCGGCCGTGGCCCTGGGAGTGCTCGACGACTACCAGATCGCCCGCTTCGCCGCGTTCGCGAACCCCGAGCTCGACCCGCGCGGCGTCGGCTACAACACCAACCAGGCGCGGATCGCGATCGGGTCCGGCGGCCTGCTCGGCAAGGGGCTGTTCCAGGGGACGCAGACGACCGGGCGCTTCGTCCCCGAGCAGCAGACCGACTTCGTCTTCACCGTCGCCGGCGAGGAGCTGGGCTTCCTGGGGGCCGCGGCGGTGATCCTGCTGCTGGGCGTCGTGCTGTGGAGGGGGCTGCGGGCCGCGTCTCGGGCCGGTGACGACTTCGGGCGGATCGTGGCGGGCGGTGTCGTCTGCTGGCTGGGCTTCCAAGCGTTCATCAACGTCGGGATGACATTGGGGATCACCCCCGTGACGGGCCTGCCGCTGCCGTTCGTCTCGTACGGCGGGTCGGCGATGTTCGCGAACCTCCTCGCTGTCGGGCTGCTGGTCAACGTCGGGCTGCGGGCCCCGCGCCGAGTCGCGTCTGCCGAGGTGCTGTGCAGGGGAGGGCGAGGCCGGCGGTCCTGACCTGAGCGGGTCACTGCGCTCGGTCACGAGGAGCCAGCCTGGACCCGGCCGCGACCCATCCCGCTCAGGAGCGGCGAGAATCATCGCACCGGTCGTCGGCGTAATCCAAGGGAGGGCGTGGTTCAGTGGCCACAGTCCGCCCACAATCGCCGGTACGGCACGTCGGCGCAGGTGTCGGGGGACGCGGTCTATGCGATCACGAGTCTGGGCACGCACCCGCCCGGTGGCGCAGCGATGGTTGCGCAGGGTGCCTCTTCGGCGATCCGGTTGGTGAGCAGGCTGCAGGGCCCACGAGCGACAACCATCAGCGCGTTGTCGAACTCTGCGCGGCGTGTGTCCGGAACGGTTCCGTTCCGCGACCGACGTCGGAGAGACGCGCTGCTGCCCGGAGCCACCCAGGACCACACGGCGCGGCTTGCCGCCCGGATCACCACCCGGTACGTCGATCGGCGAGGTCCCTCCGGCCCCGCGTGTGTCCCCACCGCCAAGAGGGGTCGGCTTGCTCAACGAGAAGGATAAATCGCCCAGAGCTGTGGCCTGTGTCGTTCCCCGGCCACCTATCGGATCAGAATGTCGCCGCCGGCCCCGTTGTCGCGGGGCCTCTGTCGGCCGGGGGGTGTTGAGTCGGTGAAGCGGGCGGAGGAACTGCTCCCGCCGGACGAGCAAGTCCGTCTCGCGGAGTGCGCTCGAGAGCCCCTGCACGCCCCGGGCTCCGTCCAGCCCCACGGCGTCCTGCTCGTGGCCGACGCCGCGTCTGGCGAGCTCGTGCAGGTGAGCGCGAACGCCGGTGATCTTCTCGGGGAACCCGTGGACCACCTGCTCGGACGGCCGCTGGAGAGCGTCCTCGGCACGCAGGCGGTCGCGGCGGTCCGGAGGGCCGCGGTGAGCGCTGTGCCCGGGGCGTCGGTCGCACCGGTCACCACGCGGTTGGCCGACCGTGACGTCGACCTCGTCGCCCACGAGAGCGAGGGCCTGCTGCTGGTGGAGGTCGAGCCCACCGGAGCGGCCGACGAGGAGCTGCTGATCTGGCTGGGCCGCGCCATGCAGCGGGTCGCAGCCGCCGGTGACATGCAGGCGCTGTGCGACGCGGCCGTGCAGGAGGTGCGGCGGCTGACCGGCTTCGACCGAGTGATGCTCTACCGCTTCCACCCGGACGGGCACGGCGAGGTCGTCGCGGAGGACCGAGCCGAGGACCTGTCCCCCTACGTCGGGCTGCACTACCCGGCGTCGGACATCCCGGAGCAGGCCCGCCGGCTCTACGCGCGCAACCCCGTGCGGGTCATCCCCGACGCCCGCGCGGCTCCGGTGCCCCTCGTCACCCACGCCGGCCGCGACTCCGCCGAGCCGCTGGACCTCAGCGGCGCCCAGCTGCGCAGCGTCTCCCCGCACCACCTGGAGTTCCTCCGCAACATGGGGTCGGCGGCGAGCATGTCCCTGTCGCTGGTCGCCGACGGAGAGCTCCTGGGCATGATCTCGCTCGGCCACCGCAAGCCCCGGCACGTGGACTACCGCATGCGCGATACCTGCGCGCTGCTCGCCCAGCAGGTCACGCTGCTGCTGCTCGCCATGGAGCGGACGGAGGAGTTCCGGCGCCGCCTGCGCCACCAGCAAGTTCGCGCCGAGCTCGTGAGCCAGGCCGCCGCTGACGACGACGTGACCGCGGCGCTGCTGCGCCCCCCGGTCACGCTGTTCGACATCGTCCCCGCGGACGGGGTCCTCGTCAGCCTCGAGTCGCAGCTCGCGCGGGCCGGGCAGGTGCCGGACGACGACGCGGTGCGCGCGCTCGTCGAGGCCGTCCGGGCCGAGCCCGGCCTCGCCGACGGGACGTTCGCCAGCGAGGCTCTGGCCGAGGACCACCCGCACCTCGCGGCGCTCCTGCCCAGCGTCGCGGGCGTGGCGGTGGTCGCGATGCCCGCGTCCGACGACCACCTGGTCTGGTTCCGCGGCGAGGTGGCGCAGACCGTGGACTGGCTCGGCGACCAGTCGCCCGAGAACCGAGCCACGCCGCTGTCTCCCCGGAACTCCTTCCACCTGTGGCGGCAGACGGTGCGCGGGCGCTCGCTGCCGTGGGACAAGCGGGCCCTGGCCGAGGCCGCGGAGCTGGGGCGCGACCTGTCGGGCGTGCTCCTGCGCCGGGCGGAGGCCCGGCTGGCGCACCTCGGGTTGCACGACCCCCTCACTGGACTGCCGAACCGACGGCTGTTCCTCGACCGGCTGCAGCACGCGCTGCACCGGCACGCCCGGGGAGCGACCGCAGCGGTGCTGTTCGTCGACCTCGACCGGTTCAAGGTGGTCAACGACTCGCTCGGCCACGAGGTTGGCGACCGGGTCCTCGTCCGCGCCGCCCAGCTCATCATCGCCTCCGTCCGGGAGGCCGACACGGTGGCGCGGCTCGGCGGCGACGAGTTCGTCGTGCTGTGCGAGGACGTGGACCCCGACGCCGTCCGAGCCATGGCCGACCGGCTCGTCGCCGACCTCCAACAGCCTCTGGAGGTGGACGGCCACGACCTGCGCGTCTCCGCCTCGGTCGGGGTCGCGGTCGCCGCGGGCCACCGCGTGGCCGCTGACCTCCTGCGCGAAGCCGACATCGCGATGTACCAGGCGAAGGAGCAGGGCCGCAACCAGGTATCGCCCTTCGAGGCGGGAATGCGCTACCGGGCGCTGCGCCGGCTGGACCTCGACCAGGCGCTGCGCGGGGGGCTGCAGCGCGACGAGCTGCTCCTGCACTACCAGCCCATCGTGAGGGCCGCCGACGGGGAGGTGCGCGGTCTGGAGGCGCTGCTGCGGTGGCAGCGGCCGGACACCGGCCTGGTGCCGCCGGACCAGTTCGTGCCCCTCGCCGAGGACACCGGCTTCATCGTGCCGCTCGGCGAGTGGGTGCTCGAGCAGGCCCTGCGGCAGCTGGCAGCGTGGACGGCCGACGGTCTCGTGGTCCCCGAGCTCACCCTCGCCGTGAACGTCTCGGCGCGACAGCTCCTCGACCCCGGCCTGCCCGCGGCCGTCCTCGGGCTCCTCGAGGAGACCGGCGTCGCCCCCGAACGACTCCATCTCGAGATCACCGAGAGCGTCTGGATGTCCGAGCGCCCGGTCTCGAACGAGGTCGTGCACCGCCTGGCCGACTTCGGCGTCGCCCTCGTGATCGACGACTTCGGCACCGGCTACTCCTCCCTTGCGTACCTGCAGGAGCTGCCCGCCCGCCAGCTGAAGATCGACCGCAGCTTCGTCCGCCGGCTCGGCGACGAGCCGCGCCACCGCTCGCTGGTCGCCGCCATGGTGGGACTCGCCCAGGAGTTCGGTCTGCAGTCCGTCGCCGAGGGGGTGGAAACCCCCCACCAGCAGCGGCTGGTCACCGAGTTGGGCTGCGAGCTGGCGCAGGGGTTCCTCTTCGGCCGGCCGGCCGGCGCTCAGGACACCGCCCGGCTGCTCATCCAGCACTGAGGGACGTGATCGAGGACGCCCGGGCCGCCGCGGGCGGCGGGGCGCCGGGAAGGAGCCGCGCGCCCGCGTCGCCGTACCCTGGTGTCCCATGAGCGTCGATCTGTTCCCCCGGCTCGAGCCGCTCCTCGCCCAGGTGCAGAAGCCCGTGCAGTACGTCGGCGGCGAGCTCAACGCCACGGTCAAGCCCTGGGAGTCGGCGACCGTGCGCTGGGCGCTGATGTACCCCGACGCCTACGAGGTCGGCGTGCCCAACCAGGGCATCATGATCCTCTACGAGGTGCTCAACGAGCAGCCCGACGTGCTCGCGGAGCGGACGTACGCCGTCTGGCCCGACCTCGAGGGCCTGATGCGGGCGAACGGTGTCCCGCAGTTCACCGTCGACGCGCACCGGCCGGTGCGCGAC
>JALYNB010000067.1 GCA_030773395.1 Actinomycetota bacterium | reverse complement strand
CCGTCGACCCCGACGTCGCCGAGCGGGTCCGCGTCCTGCGCGACTGGCGGCACGACTACCCGCGCGCGTTCGTCGGCCTGCTGCAGGCAACACTTGCGTCGCCCCAGGCGGCCGTCGCCGCGGCCGGCGCCGGCCTGTCGGCGCTGCACCGCGAGCTCGTCGTCTCCCGCGACGGGGCGTCCTGGCCGCTGTCCGAGCTCGAGCGAGTCCCCGTCGCCGCACTGCCGGAGCTGGTCGCCGTCGGCGGTCACGGGGCCCACCCCGGCCGGCTCGCCGTCCCGTACGACGGCGAGGAGCTCACCGGCGACGCGCTCCTGCGTCAGGTCGACGACTGGGTCGACGACGGCGTCGTCGAGCCGGGCTGCGGGGAGGCACTGCGGGCGGTCGTCGCGTCCCCCGACTGGCTCGACCTCCGCGACGTCGAGGTCGTCGTGCTCGGGGCCGGCGCGGAGATGGCGCCGACCGAGCTGCTGCTCGCCTGGGGCGCCCGCGTGACCGCGGTCGACGTGCCGAAGGCCGAGGTGTGGAGCCGGTTGCTGGCCCAAGCCGAAGTCGGCACCGGGCGGCTGAGCCTCCCGGTCCGGCCGGGCGCGGCCCCCGCCGGCCCGCTCGCCGAGCGGGCCGGGGTCGACCTGCTGACCAACCTCCCCGAGCTGCTCGCCCTGTTCGAGCCGCGGGCCCGCGGGCTGCTGCTCGGCACCTACCTGTACGCAGACGGCGGCCGGCACGTCCTCGTCAACGCCGCCGCCGACGCGCTCGCCGTACGCCTGCTCGCGGCGGGAGCGGCCGGGGTCGCGACACTGGCGACGCCGACCGACGCGTTCGCCGTCCCGGAGGACACGGTCGCAGCCTCCCGCCGCGCGCTTGCACGCGCCGGCCACCTGCCGGCGCTCACCCGGCGGGTGACCGGCGGGCGGCTGCTCGCGCCGGCGTACCCCCGGCTCGTCGAGCGGGGTGACGGGCGCCGGGTGGGTCTCCTCGACGCGTACGTCGTCCAGCAGGGACCGAACTACGCACTCGCGAAGGCCGTGCAGCGGTGGCGGGCCGCCGTGACGCGGGCTGCCGGCGTCCGCGCGTCGCTGACCGTCGCCCCGATGACGCTCACCCGCTCGGTGCTGCAGCGGCGGCTGCTCGCCACCGGGTACGGCGGCACGGCGCACTTCGACGTCGAGGTGTTCGAGCCGGAGACGAGCCGCGCGCTGACGGCGGCGCTGCTCGTCCACGACCTGCGGGCCCGCAGCGCGGCCGCCCACCCGGGCACGCCTCTGGCGCACCCGGAGGAACTGCCCGCGGCGACCGCCGCGCACGGGGGGCTGTGGCGGCTCGCCTACGCGCCGCGGACCGTGCTGCCCCTGGCCGTGCTGGCCGGGGTGCCCGCGCAGGTCCGCAGCGCGCTGCCCTGAGCGGGGCTGACCCCGACCGTCGGGTGGGACTCAGGCGGCGAGCAGCCGTGCCGTCTGCACCCGGCCGATGAGCTCGTCGAGCACGTCCTCGGACACGTCGTGCGGCACCTGACAGGTGCCCGCCGCCTCGTGGCCGCCACCCCCGTGCGACAGCATCACCGAACCGATGTCGACGGGCGACGTGCGGTCGAGGATCGACTTGCCGACGGCGAACACCGTGTTCTGCTTCTGCCGGCCCCAGATCACGTGCACGCTCACCCGGGCCTCGGGGAACAGCGCGTAGACCATGAAGCGGTTCCCGGCGTGGATGAACTCCTCGTCGCGCAGGTCGACGACCACGACGTCGCCGTACACGGTGCTGACACGCTTGAGCTGCTCGATGAACAGCTCGGTCTGCTCCTCGAAGAGCGCGACCCGCTCCGCGACGTCCGGCCGGGCCAGGATCTCGTGCACGTCGTTGTGCTCGATGCAGGCGTCGATGAGCTGCATCATCAGCTGGTAGTTCGAGATGCGGAAGTCGCGGAAGCGGCCCAGCCCCGTGCGGCTGTCCATGACGAAGTTCAGGAGCGTCCAGCCCTCGGGCTCCCAGATGTCGGCGATCTCGTACTGCGCGGAGTCGGCCTGGTCGACCGCCCGCATCAGCTCCTCGCTGACCATGGGGAAGCGCTCGGCGCCGCCGTAGTAGTCGTAGACGACGCGCGCGGCCGAGGGGGCGTCCGCGTCGATCACGTGGTTCGGCTTCGCGCCGCCGGTGCGCAGCGTCTCCGAGTGGTGGTGGTCGAAGACGAGGTGTGCCGCGGGGGCGTAGGGCAGGTTGGTGAGGATGTCGCGGTCCGTGACCTCGACGACGCCGTCCTGGACGTCCTTGGGATGCACGAAGGTGATGTCGTCGATGAGGTCGAGGTGGCGCAGCAGCACGGCGCAGACGAGCCCGTCGAAGTCACTGCGGGTCACAAGGCGGTAACGCACGGGTCCTCCCGGTTCCAGGTGCCGACAGCGCGTCGACCCTGAAACCATCGGCCCCGGTCACGTCCGTTCTGTTCACCCGAGCAGGGGATGGTCAGGCGGGACGACCGAGGCCGTCCAGCACCACCGCCCCGGGCAGGCCGGCGAGCACCGACCCGGGAACGCTGAGCTTCGAGCGCCGCAGCCCGCTGCCGACGACGACCCGCGGGGAGTCGACGACGGCCCGGTCGAGGAGCAGCGGCCAGTCGACGGGGAGGCCGAGCGGGGTGATGCCGCCGTACTCCATGCCGGTCTCCCCCACCGCGAGGTCCATCGGCGCGAACGACACCTTGCGGGCGTCGAGGTGGCGCCGCACGAGCCCGTTGACGTCCGCCCGGGTGGTGGCGAGGACGACGCAGGCCGCCAGCCGCGTGACCTCGCCCCGCCGCGCCTGGACCACGACGCAGTTGGCGGACTCGGCCAGGGCGACGCCGTAGCGCTCGCAGAACTCGGCGGTGTCGGCCAGCTCGGGGTCGATCTCGGCCACCTGGAGCTCGGCGGCGGGCACCGGGCCGGACCAGTCCCGGACGGCCTGCGCGACCGGGTCGGCGAGCAGGTCGAGACGGTCGAGCGCGGGCTGGAGGTGGAGTGCGTCGGTCACAGTTCGATGCTGCCGGACGGGGTCGGGCACCGGCCTGCCGTCAGTTCCACCACCACCGTCCGATCCGCCCGCATGTGCATCGGATGGCGCGCGCTGGCATGAGACCAGCCGCCTCACAGGTTGCCGAGCACCGACACGAGGCCGCTCACCACGACCACGGCCAGCGTGAGCCGCCGGAAGGCCTCGGGTGCCAGCCCCCGCCCCAGCCGGATGCCGAGCGTGTTGCCGAGGACGGCCACCGGCACCCACACCGTCAGCAGCGGCAGGAGCCCGGCGTGCAGCCCCGTCCCCGCGACGGTGAGGACGACCAGCGTGATCGCGTTGCCGACGAGGAAGTAGACGGCGAGGTCCGCGATCGTGCTCGTGGCGGAGGCCCGCGCCCGGGCGAGCAACAGGGCGGGCGGGGTGCCGTTGAGACTCGTCGTGGCCCCGAGGAAACCGCCCAGGGCGCCGGCGAGCGCGACCGTGCCGGGCGTCGCGGGACGCGCGACGGTCCGTTGCCGGGACGCCGTCAGCGCGGCCACCGCCAGCAGAGTCGCCACCCCCGCCGCGACCTCCAGCACCCGGACGGGGACCACGCGCAGCACCGCAGTGCCGAGCGCGATGCCGGGCACGGCCGCGAGCACCAGACCGCCCGCCCGGGCCCGGTCCACCTCGCGGCGGAAGCGGGCCACGACCACCGTCCGCACGAGGGCCGAGACGGTGAGGTTCACGACGACGACGTCCGGCAGGGGCAGCCCGACCAGCAGCAGCAGCGGCAGCGCGACCAGGTTGTGCGCGAAGCCCACGGCTCCAGCGAGGAACGACGCGGCGAGCACCGCCACCCCGCCGAGCACGGCCACCGAGGCCTCGAGACCCACCGGGGCGCTCCTCCTCGCCGGTCAGACCGGCGCGACCCCGATCAGGCCGTTCCGGGTCACGAGCGCGGCGAGCTCCTGCTCGGACGCGCCTTCGGTGCCCCCCGGACGCCGGGGCAGGACCATGTGCCGCGACTCGGCGCTGGCGTCCCACACCGCGATCTCGACATCCGCCGGGACCTCGTAGCCGAACTCCCGCAGCACCCGGCGCGGATCGCGCACCACGCGCGAGCGGTAGCCCTCGCTCTTGTACCAGGTCGGTGACGGGCCGAGCAGCGCGATCGGGTAGCAGGAGCAGAGTGTGCAGACGATGACGTTGTGCGTGGTGGCCGTGTTCTCGACGACTTTCAGCCGCTGCTCCTGCAGGCCGCCGCCCATGGACAGCCCGACCTCGGGCAGGGCGGAGTTGGCGTCGGCGAGCAGCCGCTCCCGGAAGGCCGTGTCGACCCACGCCCGGGCGACGACGCGCGCGCCGCTCGCGGGCGAGCCCTCCGCGAGGAACGCGGTCAGGGCCCGGTCGAGCTCGGCCGGGTCGACGAGCCCGCGCTGCTCGAGCAGGGCCTCGACGTGGCGCACCCGCGCGGCCACCGCTCCCGCCGTACCGCTGTGATCCCCGCTCATCGCTCCTCCTCGAGGTAGCTCTCCCACAGGTCCAGGGTCACGCTGTGGTCGCCCGCGCCGAACAGCTCGCGGGCGTCGAACCGCACGGCGTAGACGGTCTCTGGCTCGGCGGCAAGGCCGCGGGCCCGGTCGTCCGCCAGCGGGTGCCGCCCCTGCGACTCCAGCACGGTCCCGACGGCGCCGCGGGCGTAGCGGGGCAGGCGAGTGTGGTGCGCCGGGTCCTGCCGACGCGTGCGCACCCGCACCCCCGGCGCGAACCGGTCAGGCAGCGTCGTGTCAGGCACCGTGCACCTCGGCCGTGGTCAGCACGCCCTTCTCCACGCACAGCGTAGTGATCGCGTGGAACCACTTCTCGTAGTACGACGACGACAGGTACTCCTCGGGCGGCATCCGCTCGATCGCGTCGCGGAACTCGTCGAGGTTGTACACGCCGGCCCCGATCAGGGCCCGGTTCATCGCGAAGACGTGCGCCTCCCAGTCGGCGTGGAAGGGCGGCTCGTCCGGCTCCGGGGCGGGCAGGGCGAACCCCTCCACCCCGCCGACGTCGTTGATCCGCGCCATGCCCGCAGCCTGGCACGAGAATCGCATCCCCGGCAGCCTCGGGGGTATCAGCGGCAGGCGGCGCCGCCGCGTGACGGCGACCAGGAGGAGTTCCGATGACCCAGCCCGACCCGACGACGGACAGCCCCGACTACGACGCGGTCCGCGAGACCCGGCCCGGTGCGGACGGCGGCACCGACGAGCAGCTGGCCAGCTCGGAGGGACCTGCCACCGCGTCCGAGAACGCCGTGGACGAGGACATGGGCAGCGGCGAGCGCTGAGCCGCGGTGGACAGCGGGGCGCGCGCTCACCTCGGCGCACGCCCCGTCGTCCCCCCGACCCGTAGCTCCACGGGCAGGACGACGTGCTGCGGTGGGGCACCGCCCAGCATCGCCACGACCGCGCGGGCGAGCGCCCGGCCCTTCTCCGCGGCGGGCTGCACCACAGTGGTCAGGAACCCGGGCGGCAGGCCCGGCAGGTCGACCCTGACCGCCCCCGCCGCCTGACCACCCCCGTCGCCTGACCACCCCGCCCGCACCCGTCGTACGCACCCAGCCCTGGAGAGTCCTCGTGCAACAGCGCACCCC
>JALYNB010000066.1 GCA_030773395.1 Actinomycetota bacterium | reverse complement strand
GCCGGCCTCGTGGAGATCCTCACCGGCCGCACCGCCAGCCGACCCCTCGCGGAGGTCTACGACTACCAGCCCGGCTGGGGACTACCCTCCCCCGCCGACCGCGAGGAGATCATCCGGCTGATGACCGCCCGGGAACCCCAAGGCGGGACCGCCCCACCCTCACCCACCGCGGCGAACTGACCGCGGCTGACCAGCAAGACAGACCCCGCGAAGCGCGGCCGGCCCGGTTGGTGCACGGCACACCGCGGGCGCGGCTGCGCGCCGGTAACGCGCCGCCTGCACCCCAGCGTCGCCGTCTGTCGCCCGGGAAGGCGACTGGTGACCGCAGCAACGCGACGCGACGCCGAAGCGGTCAAGGAAGATGTCTCTGCTGCGGAGGTCACCGCTCACGTCCCTGGGAGCAAGGTCGGCGGCAGAGTCGTCCTGCCTGCCGGGCGGGACTCCCGAACCGGCCGCGCCGGACCCGGCGGTGCTCCGCGCCCGGGTCCGCGACGCGCTCGCCGTCTCGATGTGCCGCGGCGCTGGCAGCGGTCGCTCGCTCGGCTACTACGTCTGCGTGAATGTCGGGCGGGCTTCTCAGGCACGTGTCCGAGCCGGCCGAAAGGGCTGTGGCCAGGGGAAGGGTCCCCCGGACATGCTGCTCGGAGGTCTCATTGTGTTCGCCGCTCCCCGCAGCCCGCGCGCGAGGTGGCAGGCCCAGCCCTTGCGCTCGGCGTGCCACCCGCCCAGGAGAGAGAAGCCGTGACCCCGCACGCTCTCGCCGACCTTGTCCGCGCCCTGCCGGCGGCTGAACGGGGTGCTGCACGCGGCGCCCGACACGCCGTGACTACGGGCTCCGGCGCTCTTGCAGGAAGAGGGCCACGGCTGATGGCGTCGACCTGCGGTGACGTTGCCGCCACGCTGCTGGCGAGCACCAGCGCGGCGGTCGTGCTGGTGCGCGCGGACGGCGCGGTCGAGGGGGTCAACCCGGCCGCCGCCGGGCTGCTCGGCGTCACCGCGGACGCTCTGGTCGGGGAGGACGCCGCCCCGCTGTTGGCCAGACCGCGGGAAGTTGCCGAGCTACGGCAGGCCCTCAGCCAGGTCCGCAGGTCCACGGCGCCACGCGTGCACGAGACCCGGCTTCCCGGTGACGCCGGCTCGCCGGGGCGGAGCCTCATCTGGGCACTGTCGCTTCTTACCGTCGCACCGCCCCTGGTCGCGCTCATCGGGATCGACATCAGCTCGACCCGCTCGGAACTCGACGCCCTGCAGAACCAGGCCCTGACCGACGAGCTGACCGGGCTGGCGAACCGCGCGCAGTTGATACGCAGCCTGCGCACACTGGCCGGCACCGGCGCCACCGTGATGTTCTGCGACCTCAACGGCTTCAAGGCCGTCAACGACACCTACGGGCACGCCGCCGGCGACGAGGTGCTGGTCGAGGTCGCTCGCCGATTCGTCCGCGCGCTGCGCGGTGAGGACCTGGTGGCCCGCCTCGGCGGGGACGAGTTCGTCATCGTCGCCCCGGCCGACGCCCGGTCCAACCCGGAGGGGCTGCGTCGCCGGGTGCTCAGCGCCGTGCGACAGCCGATGCTGCTCAGCGGCGGCCTGGTCGTGCTCGTCGGCGTCGCGGTCGGCACGGCCCGCCTCGACCCCGGGCTCGACCCGCAAACCGTGCTGGAGCAAGCCGACCGCACCATGTACGCGGCGAAACCCACCCGCAAAAGCAGCGCAGCGCTGGTCCACGCAGCCCGCTGACCATCCCACCGCAAGCACGGGCGGGTCCCGCCGGGCCGGGCCGCGACTCTGCGGCGGGACGGCCGGAGGTCCCGGGCTCGCCCGCGCAGACAGGTACAGCTCGAACCCGACGTCCGCGGGCTGCCCCACGTCGCTCACCACCGCTCCTGAGCCCTGGTTCAGCACCGCGCCAGCACGAGCCCGCCGACCTCGACAGCGCCGGCCTCGAGGGCGTCCTGCCGGGCGAGGGGAGAGCGAGCGAGAACGTCGCCTGCCCGTTCGAGCATCCTCCTACTCTCCCGTCCAGGCCCGGACTGCCCGGGCGAGAGCACGCACCCGGCATCAGTCACGATCCCTGAGCGAAACGTCCTTGCTGAACGCCCTGGCGGTATGCCTCCAGCGCAGTACGAGCGCTGGGACGGCCCCGAGGGTTGACTGCTCGCATGAGCCTTCTTCTGGGTGGAACCGCGTGGCTCGGCCAGGCGATCGCCGCGGAGGCCGCCGCCCGCGATCAAGAGGTGACCTGCTTGGCGCGTGGGAACTCCGGCGACGTGCCGCGGGGAGCGCGGTTCGTCCGAGCGGACCGCGACCGTGCCGACGCGTACGACGCCGTCACCGCGGAGCGCTGGGACGCCGTCGTCGACGTGTCGCGGCAGCCAGGGCACGTCCGCCGCGCGGTCGTCGGCGGCGGTCCGAGCGGCTGTGCCGCGCCCGGACGGTGGTCAGAGACCGCTCAGCGCCCGCGGCTCAGACCGTGAAGGCCAGGCGGAAGCCGCCCCAGTGGCGGCCCCGGACGGTGATGGGGGCTGAGACGTCCTTCATCAGCGCGTACGTCCCGCCGCCCATGTCCCGGCGGTAGGTCTGGAGCAGGAAGGGCTTGGTGCTGCGGCCCGCGGCGAGCCCCGTGCGGTCGTTGAACATGCGCCGGTTGCGGC
>JALYNB010000065.1 GCA_030773395.1 Actinomycetota bacterium | reverse complement strand
CCGCTCTCCGCACCGGCGCGGGCGGTCGCCGCCGCCGAGACCGGCATCGCCCCGTTCGCACCGACGACCACCGCGTTGAGCCCGAGCCCGGCCGCCACGAGCCCGAGCCCCGGCGCCCTGCGGGAGCGCACGAGGAAGACCGCGACGAGCAGGGCGGAGACGGCGAGGCCGCTGGCGTACGCCGGACCGGGCGGCAGGCCCGCGAGCCCGGCCAGGACGCCGAGGACCTGCGCCGCCACGGCCGCGGGGACCAGCCGGGCGCCCGGGAGCGGCAGTCGCGCGAGCCGGGACAGGGAGCCCCCGGCCGCCCAGCCGGTGACCACCGCGGCCACCAGCACGACGGTGACGAGCCCCATGGGCCCAGTCTGGCCGACACCGCGGGCCCGAGGCCGGCACGGCGGCGCCTCAGACCGACGCGTGCTCCGTCCGAGGTCCGTTCCGACCGGGCGGTCAAGCGGACCCCGGCCCCCGCCGACAGACTGTCCGTGGGTACCACCATCGAGCCCTACCTCCGCGCCCTCGCCGACAGCGGCGGCTCGGACCTGCACTGCAAGGTCGGGTCGCCTCCCCGCGTGCGGATCGACGGGCGCCTGCGCAAGCTCCGGGCCGAGCCGCTGACCGCGCCCGACATGGAGACGATGGCCCGCGAGGTGCTCCGTGCGGACCTCGTCGAGGAGTTCCACCGGACGAACGAGGCCGACTTCGCCTACTCGCTGGCGGGCGTCGGCCGGTTCCGGGTCAACGCCTTCCGCTCGCGCGGCTCCGTCGGGCTCGTGTTCCGCCGGGTGAGCGTGGGGGCCGTGCCGTTGACCGACCTCGGGCTGCCGGCGGTGATCGCGTCGCTGGCTCTCGAGCCGCGCGGCCTCGTCCTCGTGACCGGCCCGACGGGCTCGGGCAAGACGACGACGCTCGCAGCCATGATCGACCACGTGAACGCCTCCCGTGAGGTGCACGTCGTGACGATCGAGGACCCGATCGAGGTCCTGCACTTCGACAAGCTGGCCATGGTCAACCAGCGGGAGGTGCGGGTCGACACGGACGACTTCGCGACCGCGCTCCGCTCGGCGCTGCGGCAGGACCCGGACGTCATCCTCGTCGGCGAGATGCGCGACCACGAGACCGTGAAGGCGGCGATGGCCGCCGCGGAGACAGGCCACTTCGTCATGTCGACGCTGCACACGACGGATGCGCAGGAGACCGTCAACCGCATCATCGACTTCTACCCCCCGCACGAGCAGAAGCAGGTGCGCCTCGCCCTCGCCGGCTCGCTGCGCGGCGTGATCTGCCAGCGGCTCATCCCGCGGGTCGACGGCGCCGGTCGGGTCGTCGTCATGGAGGTGATGGTCTGCACGGGCCGCATCGCGGACGCGATCGCCGACCCGGACAAGACGGGGACGATCACGCAGCTGATCGCCGAGGGCGGCTACTACGGGATGCAGACGTTCGACCAGCACCTGGTCGCGCTGATCGGGCAGGGCGTCGTGACGCTGGAGGACGCGCTCGCCGCCTCGACGAACCCGCACGACCTGACCGTGCAGCTGCGGTCCGTGGGTCTCGTGGCCTGACCGGGGGTCGCGCGGGTACGCGGGGGGCGTGCGCGCGACCGTGACCCGTCCGCCGTCGGGCTCCCGCCCGCCCGGCCTGAGCCGGCGCTCCGCCCTGCTCCGCCTCGTCCTCGACGTGCGGCGGGGACTGCGGGGGCACGACATGTGGCTGCTCGCCGGCGGCCTGACGTTCTACGCCGCGATCGCCGTCGTGCCGCTGCTCCTGCTCGCCCTCTACCTGGCGGGGCTGCTGGTCGGGGCCGAGACCGTGCGCGCGCTCGCGCTCGACCTCGTGCGGTTCGCGCCGGAGTCGATGGGCTTCGCGCAGGGCCTGGAGGAGCTCGCCGACGTCGGCCCGTCCCTCGGCGTCACGGCGGCCCTGGCCGCGCTCGTCCCCGCCACGTCGTACGGCGAGGGGCTGCTCCGCGCCTTCGACCGTCTCGGCGGGCGGAAGCGGTCCGAGGGGCGCGTGTGGCGGGGGCGGCTGCGCTCGTTCGCCCTGCTCGCGCTGCTCCCGGGGCTCGTCATGGTGGGACTGCTGGCCACCGCGGCCCTGCCCGAGATCGTCGGCCGCGGGCCGGGGGCGCGGGTGCTGGGGGTCTGGGCGACGTTCTGGGTGGGCTGGGTCAGCTCGTCGATCCTGCTCTGCCTGACCTACCGCGGGTTCGTCCCGGAGCCGCTCGGCGCCCGCGCGCTGTTCTGAGGGTCCGCCAGCGCCGGATCGTTCCTCACCGGCATCTCGCTGGCCTGGGTCGCGCTGCTGGGCGCCGACATCGACTTCGCCCGGGCGTACGGCGGATCGCAGGCGGTGGCGGTCGTCCTCGCCGCGATCTACCTGTTCCTGGTGCAGCTCGTGACACTCGTCGGCTACGTGCTCACGTTGCGGCTCGCGGCCCGGGGAGGCCACCCGTTCGCGGGCTGATGCTCGGCTCCGGGAGAGCCCGTCGGGGCCCCGAGGTAGGCGAGGACCAGCGCGACCCGCGGCAGGCGCCGAAAAGACGTCGAGCCGGGCGCCGCAGTGGGCGAGCCGGCGCGCGGCGTCGAGCAGGGGCGGGCGCCGGCGCAGTCGGCGAAGAGCACCGCTTGGAGGTCGACCACCAGCGACCCGCAGCACGCGCGCTCCGCGCGCTTCAGCACCTCGGCGACCCGTGCGGCCGTCGACAGGTCGAGCTCGCCGGCCAGCACGAGACACGGGGAGAGGGGTCGCGGGAACGCCACCACCGAGAGGCCGCGCGCGACCTCGCAGAGCCTCCAGTGGTGCGGCACTGGCCTGTGACGCCACCGACACCGTCTGCACGGGCACGCCCCGGGCCCGGGGGTACTTGTTCTCTGTGTTCTTCCTCTTCTCAAACCGCCTCGGCTGCCTCGGCAGCCTCCTGCTCTCCGTGGTCGTGACCGCCGTGCTGCTGCTCCTGCTGAACGGCCGGTAGGGCAGCATCTGACACCGTGACGCCGCGGCAGCTCGACGACAGTGCGCAGCGGGACGGCAGGGTCCAGCGGGACGGCAGGGCCCAGCTGGACGACCTGGTCTCGCTCCTCGACCTCGAGCCGATCGAGGTGAACGTGTTCCGCGGCCGCAGCCCGTCGGAGTCCCGCCAGCGCGTGTTCGGCGGGCAGGTGGCCGGGCAGGCGATGGTCGCGGCGGGGCGCACGGTCCCCGAGGACCGGCCGGTGCACTCGCTGCACGCGTACTTCGTGCGTCCCGGCGACCCCGCGATCCCGATTCTCTACACGGTCGAGCGGGTGCGCGACGGCCGGTCGTTCTCCACGCGGCGGGTCACCGCCGTCCAGCACGGGCGGGCGATCTTCAACCTCTCCGCGTCATTCCACGCCGCGGAGGAGGGTGTCGCCCACCAGGACGCGATGCCGCAGGTGCCGGCCCCCGAGTCGCTGCCGACGCTGCAGGAGACGCTCGCCGAGTTCGCGGGCGACGTCGACGACCTCTGGTTGCTGCGACCCCGACCCGTCGAGCTGCGCTACGTGCAGCCCAACCCCTTCGAGGCGCGCCGGCGGGCCCACAACGGGTCGGAGTGGCGCCAGCCCGCGCGGAGCCAGGTGTGGATGCGGGCGGCGGGACCGCTGCCGGAGGACCCGCTGGTGCACGCCTGCGCCGTGACCTACGCCAGCGACCTGACCCTGCTGGACTCCGTGCTCCTCGCGCACGGCCGGTCCTGGGACGAGCCCGACGTCAACGGGGCAAGCCTCGACCACGCGATGTGGTTCCACGGCCCGGTCCGCGCCGACGAGTGGCTGCTCTACGACCAGGACTCCCCGTGGGCCGCGGGCGGGCGCGGCCTCGCCCACGGGCGGATCTTCACCGCCGACGGACGGCTGGCGGTGAGCGTGGTGCAGGAGGGCCTGGTGCGCACGTCGCCCCGCCCGGGCCCGCCCGGGGCGGGCGCGTCCCCGTCCGGTGGGTGAGTCCGCGCATGTCGACACTCGCCGAGCTGGCCCGCGAGCACACCGACCTCGCCGAGCCCGACCTCGAGGCACTGCAGACGCTGGTCACCGAGTGGCAGTTGCTCGCCGACCTCTCGCTCGCCGACCTGCTGCTCTGGGTGCCGCTTCGGCCGGGGCTCGACCGACGGGGGAAGGGCCGACTGCTCGCCGTCGCGCAGGTGCGGCCCGCGACCGGGCCCACGTCGTACCGGCGCGACCACGTCGGTGACGTCGTCGACACGAGCGAGCGGTGGCTGCTGGGACGGGCCCTGCGTGAGCGGCGCATCCTGCGGGTCGGCGAGCCCGTGCTGGTCGACGGCACGCCGGTGCGCATGGAGGCGGTGCCCGTGGTGCGGGACGGGGTGGCCGTCGCCGTGCTCGGGCGGGACACCAACCTGTCGGCGCCGCGGAGCCCCGGCCAGCTGGAGGTCACCTACCGCCGCTCGTCGGCGGACCTCACCCGGATGGTGGCCGAGGGTCGCTTCCCGTTCCGCGGCGTGCCGACCGACCCCGAGACCGCGCCCCGGGTCGGGGACGGCCTGCTGCGGATCGACGCCGACGCCACGGTCGCCTACGCGAGCCCCAACGCGCTGTCGGCGTACCGACGGCTCGGGCTGACCGGCAACCTCACGGGCGGAAGCCTGGACGCCGTGACGCGGCTGCTGCTCGACGACGGGGTGCTCGACGACCCGCGGCTGTGCGACGTGCTCACGACGCGGGAGCCGCGCGACGCGGAGGTCGAGGCGTCCGGCTCGGTCGTGCGGTTCCGGGCCATCCCCCTGCTGCCCGGCGGGGAGGTCATCGGCGCGCTCGTGCTGCTGCGCGACGTGACGGAGGTCCGCCGACGCGACCGCGCGCTGCTCAGCAAGGACGCCACCATCCGGGAGATCCACCACCGGGTGAAGAACAACCTGCAGACCGTGGCCGCCCTGCTGCGCCTGCAGGCGCGGCGGATGGCGGTGCCCGAGGCGCGGGCGGCGCTGGAGGAGTCGGTGCGCCGGGTGACGGCGATCGCGCTGGTGCACGAGACGCTGTCGGAGACGCTCTCGGACTCCGTCGACGTGGACGTCGTGGCCGACCGGGTCGTCGCCCTCGTCGCCGACCTGAGCGGGGGCGCGGGGAGGGTGCGGATTCGGCGCGTGGGCCGCATCGGAGAGCTCCCGGCCCGGGTGGCGACGCCGCTCGCGATGACGCTCACCGAGCTGCTCCAGAACGCGCTCGAGCACGGGCACGGCCGGGGGACGGGTGGGGAGATCGTGCTGGAGGCGCGGCGTGCGCCGTCGGCCCTGGTGCTCGTCGTCGCCGACGACGGCGCCGGGCTGCCCGAGGGCTTCCGTCTGGAGGCGTCCCCGCGGCTGGGCCTGCAGATCGTGCGGACCCTGATGGCCGACGTCGGTGGTGAGCTGGAGGTGCGCGACCGGGAGGGGGGCGGTGCCGAGGCCGTGGTGCGGCTCCCGCTGCGCGGTGACGGGAGCGGCCCGGCCGCGGGCTGACCGACGGTACGACCGACCGGGTCACGGTGCCGCCGGTGTCGTCACCCCCGGGTCCTGCTCGGCGGTGCCCTGGACCGCACGGTCGGCACCGGCGGCGAGAGCGGCCAGGGCGAGCAGGGCGCCGGGAGCAAAGCCGCCGCCGCCGGA
>JALYNB010000064.1 GCA_030773395.1 Actinomycetota bacterium | reverse complement strand
GGCTCAGCGCGACGGCGTGGCCGAGGCTCAGCCCGGCGAGCAGGCCGGTGGTGGAGCCGCCGTGGCCGGGGCGCATCGTGGCCAGGACGTCGCGGCCCTCGCCGACCGCGTCGACGCCCTCGGCCTGCCCGGCGCGCGACACCTCGAGCCCGAGCGCGTCCAGCGCCGCGGGGACGGGCAGCGGCCCGGAGGCGCCGGCGGGCCGCCGGGCCGGCCACCGCGGGAACACGTCGGGCGGCCACCAGTAGGGGAGGTCGTCCGGCACATCGGGGAAGTGCGCGCGGTAGTAGGAGGGGTCCTTGCGTACCAGCGCGCTCTGGTGGGAGACGTGCAGCTCCGGCACGCCGAGCCACGGCGGCAGCTGCCCCCGCTCGCGCAGTCGCTCCCAGTCGGGCTCCGCGCCGCCGGTCCACTGCAGCAGCGAGTCGCGGACCGTGTCGGCGTACCCCCGGGCCGTCCACACGTCGCAGTTCGCGACGCCGTACGCCACCAGCGCGGGGATGAACCCGCGCCACATCCGCACCGCGGGGTGGTTCTTCCACGCGTACCGCGGCCAGGTCAGCGCACGCAGGATCTGGAAGGTCTCGACGCGCTGCTTGCCGAGGCGCTTGTCGTCGAGCACCTCGAGGCTGGCGCGGAGGTCGGGGAGCGGCAGGAACGTCTGCATCGGGCGGTCACTCCCCGACGCGGTCCCGCACCACACGCGCGTGGGTGCGGGACCGCGGGCGGTCTCGGGAGGGTCAGCTGGTCTTCTCGAGCCCGGGCGGGGGCGCGCCGAGCTGGCGCGCCCAGACGCCGGCGGCGGCGCGCTGCAGGACCATCCGCGTGACGCCGTACACGGCACCGCTGATCACCGCGAACGCCAGGGCCTCGCCCCAGGTCGTCTCCTTCGACAGCGGGTTCAGCGGCGGGTCGTCCTTCCTGATCGCGCGCCACGCCGTGGTGAGGCCGCGGCGACCCACCTGCGTGCCGACGAGGCCCGCGAGCACGCTCGTCAGCTTCCAGGCCTGCGGGTTGCCCGCTGTGAGTGTGTCGCCGAGGTCGTCCTCGAGGCCGGCGTCCGTCATGTGTCCTCCTGCTGGTCCGGGGATTGTCCGCGTGTCGGCGGAGATCGGCGGCATCACCCTGCCCCCTCGCCCGCCGTCTACCCGTCACCCGGGTCACGTCGGCGTGCCCCGCAGCGCGCGTCGAGCGGCCCGTCAGCGCGTGTCGAGCGCCTCCCGTCGGCCCTGCTCGAGCGCGGCGGCCAGCGCCTCCGGGCGGCGGGTCGACACCAGCCAGTACGAGGTGGGGTCCGCCGGGTCGTCGAGCTCCACCAGGACGGCCCGGGGCACCCAGGCCCGGAACACGACGTACGCCGAGGGGTCGGCCTCGGGGCCCAGGACCCGCCGGGTCTGGCCGCGGTCGAGGGCGTGCACGGCCGCGACCACCTCGAGCGGCAGCCGGGCCGCGCCGGCCTCCAGCCGCCCGTCGATCACGCGCACCCGCGTCAGGGACGCGGCGGCCAGGCCGCCGACGACGACGAGCCCGACGACGCCGTACGACAGGACGCCGCGCGTGCCGGCGAACCCGCCGTGCAGCTGGCCGCCGAACAGCAGCACCGCTGCCAGGGCGGGTAGCGACCACCAGAGCGGCACGTGGAGCCGCTCGTCGTGGGGGGGCTGCCGGGTCACGCCCCGATCCTGACAGCGGGCGGCCGCCGCGTCCCGCCCAGCCGCTGGCGGACCGGCGCGCTGGGTCAGCCCCGGTTGAGGAACGGCAGCGGGAGCCCCGGCTTGCGCACCCCGCTGGTCACGCCCTTGACGTAGTCGGCGACGGCCGTCGGCACGAGCGCCTGCGACAGCACGCCGCCCACTGCGTCCGCGCCGACGAGGTAGCGGGCCAGGGGCACGGGGTTGCCCAGCGCCACCCGGACCGTGCGGGCCACCCACACGGGGTCGGGCATCAGGTCGGTTCGGGACATCGCGGACCTCGCCCGGTCGTACGCCGCCGCGTACTCGGGCGTGGCAGGCGTCGGGTAGTCCGAGCCCTGCTGGGGCCAGATGCCGGTGCCGAACGTCCCGGGCTCGATGAGGGTCACGCGGACGCCGTACGGCTCCACCTCCACGCGCAGCGCGTCGGTCAGGGCCTCCAGCGCGTGCTTGCTCGCGCAGTACCAGCCCATCAGCGGCAGCGACAGCCGGCCCGCTATCGAGGACACGTTGACGATCCGGCCCCCGCCGCGGGCCCGCATGCCGGGCAGCAGCAGCCGCGCCACCCGGGCGGGCGCGACGACGTTCACCTCGAGCTGCCGCCGCGCGGCCTCGTCGTCGACGTCCTCCACCGCGCCGGGCTGCGCGTAGCCGGCGTTGTTGACCACGCCCCAGACCTCCCGTTCGGCCTGGACCTCGGCGAGCCCCTGCTCGGTCGCCGCAGAGTCCGAGACGTCGAGCACCGTGGCGGTGACGGTCAGGCCCTTCGCGCGCGCCGCCGCCTCGACCGTCTCGGCCTTGTCGTCGGTGCGCACCGTGCCGACGACGTCGTAGCCCGCGCGCGCGAGCTCCAGACAGGTCGACAGGCCGATCCCGGAGTTGGCGCCGGTGACGAGGACGGTGCGGGGCACGTGGCCTCCTGCTCGCGGTGCGGCCCCGGTCGGACCGCTGGGTAGGGTCGCCGGCAGCCCTACCCACCCCCGCGCGCGCTGCCTCGCTGCCGCGGCACGCGTCCCGATCGGAGGCCGGCCGAGCCGTGACCGCGTCAGCCACCCGGCTCCCGGCCTCGGCGACCCAGCCGCCGGCCGGCGCCACGGTCCCGGAGCCCGCTC
>JALYNB010000063.1 GCA_030773395.1 Actinomycetota bacterium | reverse complement strand
GGTCAGGACATTCCGTGTCGCCCACTGATGACGCATCCCGTCACGAGCCAGGGACTAGCAGTGTCGCGGGCTGGGGACCGTCCGACGACGCGAGTCATCAGCTGCAGCCGCTCGTGGAGCCGCAGCTCTCGCAGACGTAGCAGCTCCCGGCCGGCCGCATGCCGATCCCGCACGTCATGCACAGCGGGGCGTCGATCGCCGTCTGGTTCACGACGTCGAGGACCCCGCTGCCCGAGCGCTGCGCCGGCACGGCTTCGATGCCCGTCGCCTCCTCGGCGTCGCGCTGGTGCTCCAACGGGATCGACGAGGCGAACCCCTCGACGTCGACCTCGTCACCGGGCCCGGTGCCGTACGCGTCGGCGACCGCGGCCGAGCGCTCCTCCGCGCTGAAGATGCCCAGCGCCGAGCGGGTGTCCATCGGCAGGTAGTCCAGCGCGAGGCGCCGGAACAGGTAGTCCATGACCGACTGCGCGATGCGGACGTCGGGGTCGTCGGTCAGGCCCGCCGGCTCGAAGCGCATGTTCACGAACTTCGACACGTAGGCCTCGAGCGGCACCCCGTACTGCAGGCCGATCGAGATGGCCACCGAGAAGGCGTCCATCACGCCGGCGAGCGTGGAGCCTTGCTTGCTCATCTTGATGAAGACCTCACCGAGGCCGTCATCGGGGTAGGAGCCCGCGGTCATGTAACCCTCGGCGCCGCCGACGGAGAATGACACCGTCTGCGACGGGCGCCTCTTCGGCAGGCGCTTGCGCACCGGCCGGTACTCCACCACCGGCGCCACCTCGGCCTCCGCCGGGACCGACGCGGCCTCCTTCTTCGCGCCCGCGTCCGACAGCGGCTGCCCGACCTTGCACATGTCGCGGTAGATCGCGACCGCCTTGAGGCCCAGCTTCCACGACTGGAAGTAGGCGTTCTCGACGTCCTCCACCGTCGCCGTCTCGGGCAGGTTGACGGTCTTGGAGATCGCGCCCGACAGGAAGGGCTGCGCGGCGGCCATCATCCGGATGTGGCCCATCGGGCTGATCGAGCGGACGCCCATCGCGCAGTCGAACACCTCGTAGTGCTCGGGCTTGAGACCCGGCGCGTCGAGCACGTTGCCCTGCTGCGTGATGTGCTCGACGATCGCCTCGACCGTCTCCTCCGCGTAGCCGAGCTTGCGCAGCCCGCGCGGCACCGTCTGGTTGACGATCTGCATGGACGCGCCGCCGACGAGCTTCTTGGACTTGACGAGGGCGAAGTCGGGCTCGATGCCCGTCGTGTCGCAGTCCATCATCAGGCCGATGGTGCCGGTGGGGGCGAGCACGCTGGCCTGCGCGTTCCGCCAGCCGTTGCGCGACCCGATCTCGAGGCACGCCTGCCAGGCCTTCGTCGCCTCGTGCAGCACGCGGGCGTCGTCGGCGCCGACCGCGCGCACCGCGTCGTTCGCGGCGGCGTGCTTGCGCATGACACGGGCGTGGGCGGCGGCGTTGCGGGCGAACCCGGTGTAGGGCCCGACGATGCGGGCGAGCTCGGCGGAGCGCTTGTAGGCCGTGCCGGTCATGAGGCTCGTGATGGCCGCGGCCAGGGCGCGGCCGCCCTCGCTGTCGTACGCGTGGCCGGTGGCCATGAGCAGCGCACCGAGGTTGGCGTAGCCGATGCCCAGCTGCCGGTAGTCGCGTGTCGTCTGGCCGATGGCCTCGGTGGGGAAGTCTGCGAAGCAGATGGAGATGTCCATGGCGGTGATGACGAGCTCCACGGCCGTGGCGAACCGCGGGCCGTCGAACGTGCCGTCCTCGCGCAGGAACTTCATGAGGTTGAGCGAGGCGAGGTTGCAGCTCGAGTTGTCGAGGCTCATGTACTCCGAGCAGGGGTTGCTCGCCGTGATGCGGCCCGTCTCGGGGTTGGTGTGCCAGTCGTTGATCGTGTCGTCGAACTGCAGGCCCGGGTCTGCGCACTCCCACGCCGCCTTGGAGATCTTCTTCCAGAGGTCGCGCGCGCGGATCGTCTCGATGACGTCGTTCGTCAGCCGACCGCGCAGGGCGAAGTCCTTGTCCTCCTCCACGGCGCGCATGAACTCGTCACTGACCCGGACGGAGTTGTTGGCGTTCTGGTACTGGACGCTCGTGATGTCCTTGCCGCCGAGGTCCATGTCGAAGCCGGCGTCGCGCAGGACACGGATCTTGTCCTCCTCGCGCGCCTTCAGCTCGACGAACTCCTCGATGTCGGGGTGGTCGACGTCGAGCACGACCATCTTGGCCGCCCGGCGGGTCGCCCCCCCGCTCTTGATCGTGCCGGCGGAGGCGTCGGCGCCCCGCATGAACGACACGGGGCCGCTCGCGGTGCCGCCGCTGGAGAGCAGTTCCTTGGACGAGCGGATCCGGGACAGGTTCAGGCCGGCGCCGGACCCACCCTTGAAGATCAGTCCCTCCTCCCGGTACCAGTTCAGGATCGACTCCATCGTGTCGTCGACGCTGAGGATGAAGCAGGCGGAGACCTGCTGCGGGGCGGGGGTCCCGACGTTGAACCAGACCGGGCTGTTGAAGCTGAAGTACTGGTGCAGCAGCATCCACGTGAGCTCGTGCTCGAAGACCTCGGCGTCGGCGTCGGTCTGGAAGTAGCCGTGCTCCCGCCCGGCCGCCGAGTAGGTCTTGACGACGCGGTCGATGAGCTGGCGGAGGCTGTCCTCGCGCTCGCGCGAGCCTGCCGCGCCGCGGAAGTACTTGGTGGTCACGATGTTCGCCGCGTTGACCGACCAGTCGACGGGGAACTCCACGCCGCGCTGCTCGAAGTTGACGGAGCCGTCCCGCCAGTTGGTCATCACCACGTCGCGGCGCGACCACTGCACCTGGTCGTACGGGTGGACGCCGGCGGTCGTGAACACCCGCTCCACGCGCAGCCGCTGCGCCGCCCGCCTGCCGCTGGCGCTACCCGCGGTCGCCTGCACGGTCTCCGTCATGTGTGTCCTGCCCTTCCCCGGCGTGGTGGTCAACGTCGCGACACCACCTGACATGCCGTCCCCGGCTGTGGACGGGGTGGTGGCGGTGGGTCGCGGTCGGTCTGGTGGTCGTGTGGCGGGTGCTGTCGCCCCGGGCGCTCCCGGGCCGGCCGGCCTAGCCCGGACGGCGTCGGACCAGGGGAACGGCAGCCCCCGTCGGCGGGACCGCCGCCGCGCCCGATGCCGGGGCGCCGGCCCCGACGGCCTCGCCCCGGTCGCGGCGCAGCGAGTCGATCTCGGCCTCGAAGTCGGCCAGGGACTCGAAGCCCCGGTAGACCGACGCGAAGCGCAGGTAGGCGACCTCGTCGAGCGCCCGCAGCGGCCCGAGGATGGCCAGGCCGATGTCGTGTGCGGGGACCTCGGCGGCGCCGCCCGCGCGCACGGCGTCCTCCACCTGCTGGGCCAGCAGCGCCAGGTCGCCCTCGGCGACGGGCCGGCCCTGACAGGCCCGGCGGACACCAGCCACCACCTTGGAGCGGCTGAACGGCTCCGACGACCCGCAGCGCTTGAGCACCGACAGCGACGCCTCCTCCACCGTGGTGAAGCGCCGGCCGCAGGAGCCGCACGCCCGCCGGCGGCGGATGGACTGGCCGTCCTCGACCTCCCTGCTGTCGACGACGCGCGAGTCGGCGTGGCGGCAGAACGGGCAGCGCACCGGGCTCCCTCCCCTCGTGGCGTCGCCCTCCGTGGACGGTCCTGTGCGTCCCCTGGGGACAACCTGTTGGCCGAGGACCACAACCTGTGGACGACTTACAGCGCTGTAACTACTAGATCTGGTGTGACCGTAGGCCCGCGGGCGGCCGCGGCCAAGCCGACACGCGCCGGGCGGGGGAAGCCGCAGGTGGTCGGGCGTGGCGCGGGCGCTGGCCGGGCGTGTCGCTG
>JALYNB010000062.1 GCA_030773395.1 Actinomycetota bacterium | reverse complement strand
AGCACGTAGGGGCCGAACACGTACAGCGGCCGGCGCGGGTCGGGGATCAGCCGCAGCAGGAGGGTGGGCCCGAGGGCGGCACCGACGCCGATCGCGCCGACCAGGATTCCGTAGGCGTCCGCCGGTGCCCGAAGGTGCTCGGCGGCCAGGACGACCAGCAGCGCACTGGTCGCGCCGGCCGACAGCGCGGCCAGCAACTGTCCGATGGCCAGGGCGCGCAGCAGCCGGTCGCGGCCGACCAGGGCCACGCCGTCACGGGCGTCGACGAGCAGCCGGCGGCGGCCGACCTCGCCCGGCGGCTCGACCAGCCGCAGGTCGCGCAGCGCCAGCGCCGAGACAAGGAAGCTCGCGGCGTTGATACCGAACGCCCAGCCGGGACCGACCAGGGCGACCAGGCCTCCCGCCAGCGGCCCGAGGACGACCTGTGACAGCACCGCCGCGGTCCAGACGGCACTGTTGGCGGCCACGATCTCCCGGTCGGCCACGACCGAGGGCAACACGCTGTTGGCCGCGGGGTTGAAGAACGCCGCCCCGGCGGACAGTCCGAACGCGACCGCATAAATGACCAGCGGGTCGTCGTGCCAGACCACCAGCACGCCGGCCAGGGCGGCGCGGAGTACGTCGGCGGCGACCATCACCCGGACGCGGGGCAGCCGGTCGACGACGACGCCGGCGATCGGGGCGATGAGCAGCACCGGGACGATCTCGGCGACGACGACGCCCGCCACGCCCAGCCCCGAGCCGGTCAGCCGGTAGATCAGGATGGCCAGCGCGACGAAGCTGAAGATGTCGCCCCACTGGCTGACGGTGCGCGCCGTCCACAGCCGCCGGAAGTCCGGCTGCGCCAGCACCGCACGCATCCCCGGCCGCCGCTGATCCTCCGCCACGCCTTTCCTGCCCCTCCTCACCGGCGTTCCACTGCCCGACCGTCCGCGGCTAAGCCTCGCTCACCCCTCGCCGGGCTGGCCGTCCTCGTGAACGCCGGCGCCGCCCTGTACTGCCGTCCAGGCACTCCGACACTGACACCTGAGCAAACGCACGCGACCCGCAGTGCCCAAGCACGATGCCTCCGCTCATGCGCAGCAGCTGGTCGGCTTGTCGGTGCGGAACAGCCCGGCGGCGATGCGCAGCGCCTCGCTCATCGTGAGGTACGGCGCCCACGTGTCGGCTAGGTCGTCGACGGTCAGCGGAACTTGATCGCGTAGGTGGCGGCAAGCATCACGTCGCCGGCGCCGTCGAGTGCGGCGTGCACGCCCAGCACCTTGCCGGTGTCGGCGTCGATGACCAGCTTGAGGGCACCGCGGGTGTCCCGGTTGGCCAGCGCCCGCGGGATGTCCTGCGCGCCGAGCACCCGGCAGTCGCAAGCGTGACCGCGCGCCAGCGCCTGCTGCTCGGTGAGGCCGGCGCTGCCCAGCTGCGGCGTCGTGAAGGTCACCCCGGGCAGTCCGCGGTAGTCCACGGTTGTCGGCGCACCAAGCGCTCCTGCGGCAGCGGCGTGCCCGGTCTGCGCGGCGACGTAGACGTACTGCGGCGCTCGGGACACGTCGCCGGCAGCGAAGATCCGCGGATTCGTGGTTCGCTGATGGGCGTCGACCACGACGAAGCCCCGCTCATCGGTCTTCACCCCCGCCGCCTCCAGACCCAGGTCGCCGGTGTCGGCGTACCGGCCGGTGGCCACCAGAAGTCGCTGCCCTTTCGCCTCCCGGCCGCCGCTTGTCGTGACCACGACGCCGTCGGCGCTGCCGGCCACGGCCACCCCGCGCTCCTCGACCACGGTGATGCCGTCGTCGGCGAACACCTCGCGCAAGGCCGCAGCGATCTCGGGCTCCGTGTGCGGCGCGAACCGGCCCACGACGGTGACCTGCACGCCCAGGTGCGCGAAGAGCTGCGCCTGCTCCAGCCCGACGTAGCCGCCGCCCAGCACGACCAGCGACTCCGGCAGCCGGGTCAGCTCCATCGCCGTGGTGGAGGTCAGGTAGTCGACACCGGCCATGCCAGGCAGGTCGGGGATGTGCGGGGCCGCGCCGGTGGCCACCACGTACGCAGGCGCGACCAGTGGCTACCCGTCGACCTCGAGGGTCTGCTCGTCGACGAAGCAGGCGTGCCCGTACCGGACGGGGAAACCGTGCGCCTCGGCGACGTCGGCGTACTTGAGCTGCCGCAGCCAGTCGATCAGCTCCTGCTTCTGCTCGGTCAATGCGGCCATGTCCACGTCGCTTGCGCTGATTGGTACGGCCGGGAACGGGTTGGCCTGGGCACGGTGCCGCCGGCCGGCGGCGGCGAGCAGGTTCTTGCTCGGTACGCAGCCGATGTTCAGGCAGGTCCCGCCCAGCGGTCCGTGCTCGACCAGCACGGTGGACTTGCCGCGCGAGCGCGCCTCGATGCCAGCGGCCATCGCCGCCCCGCCGGTTCCGACAACGACCAGATCGACTGCGTCCACGTGCCGCTCCTCCGCTTGGCTCGATGACCTGGTAGCCGACGCTAGGGCTGCCACTGCGCTGGAAGGTCAAGTCGTAGGGTGCGCCGGTGCGTATCGGCCAGCTCGCCGCCCGGACCGGGCTGACGACCAAGACGATCCGGTTCTACGAATCCGCCGGCGTGCTTTCCGCACCGGCTCGGTGTCCCTCCGGCTACCGGGACTATGACGAGGGCGCCGTCGACCGGTTGGCATTCGTCAAAGCGGCCCAAGCCGCCGGGCTCAGCCTGGCCGAGATCCGCGAGACCATCACGGTCCGGGCTAGCAGCGGGGCTCCGTGCCAGCACGTCCTCACCCTGCTGGACAGCCACGCCGCCGACCTCGACCGACGCATCGCCGAGCTGACCGCGTTACGCGCGGACGTCGAACGACTCCGCTCCCG
>JALYNB010000061.1 GCA_030773395.1 Actinomycetota bacterium | reverse complement strand
CCGGGCGTCCCGCCCTCGCCCCGCCCGGCCCGACGGCCCTGCAGCGGGCCCTGGCCGACCGCGGGGACGTCGCCGTCGCCGTGCTCGCCGAGCCCGGCGAGGTACCCACCGTCACGATGGCCGCTCCCGACGAGCCGGGCCTGCTCGCGACCGCGGCCGGCGTGCTGTCCCTGCAGCGGCTGGACGTCCGCGCCGCGGTCGTCGACGCGATCCCCGGGCCGTCCGGCCCCGTCGCCGCTCCGGTCTTCACCGTCGTGCCGAGACCTGGCGCCACGCTGGACGCGGGGCGGCTCCGCGACGACCTGCGGCGCGCCCTGGACGGTACCCTGGACGTGCGGAGCCGTCTCGAGGAGCGGGAGTCGGCGTACGCGCGGCGACCGGGCGGGCCGCGGCCGGCCCCTCCTGTGGTACTGCTGGTCGACGGCGAGTCGACGGGCACCACGGTGGTCCAGCTGCGAGCCCCCGACGGCGTGGGCGTGCTGCACCGGGCCTGCGCCGCGCTGGCCTCCTGCGGGCTCGACGTCCGCGGCGCCCGGGTGCAGACGCTCGGCGCCGAAGTGGTCGACTCCTTCTACGTCGTCGGCCCGGACGGCGGGGAGCTCGTCGACCCCGCGCTGCGGGAGCGCGTGCGCGCGGCGCTGCTGGGCGCGCTGGCCCCACGGGGGTGAGGGCCACCGCGCCCCGGGGTCAGCCCCTCTACCCTGGGGACGAGGCGGGGATCGCCGCCGTCGCCCCCGTACGCCGTACCGCCCGTGCCCGTCCGTCCCACCGCAGCCCGCGGGAGCCCCGCAGGGTCGCCGCCTCGCGTGAGGAGCCCCTCCGCCCGTGTTCGACACGCTGTCCGACCGCCTCGAGTCCGTCTTCAAGGGCCTGCGGAGCAAGGGGCGCCTGTCCGAGGCCGACATCGACGCGACCGCGCGGGAGATCCGACTCGCGCTGCTAGAGGCAGACGTCGCCCTGCCCGTCGTGAAGTCCTTCATCAAGGCGGTGAAGGAGCGGGCCCGGGGCGCGGACGTCTCGCAGGCCCTCAACCCGGCCCAGCAGGTCATCAAGATCGTCAACGAGGAGCTCATCGGCATCCTCGGCGGCGAGACCCGGCGGCTCCGGTTCGCCAAGACCCCGCCGACGGTGGTCATGCTCGCCGGTCTGCAGGGCTCCGGCAAGACAACCCTGGCGGGCAAGCTCGCCCGCTGGCTGCGCGAGCAGGGGAGCTCCCCGCTGCTCGTCGCGGCCGACCTGCAGCGGCCCAACGCCGTCCAGCAGTTGCAGGTCGTCGGCGAGCGCGCCGGCGCCGACGTCTACGCGCCCGAGCCGGGCAACGGCGTCGGCGACCCCGTCGAGGTCGCGCGCAGCTCGATGGAGCACGCGCGGCGCTCCGGGCACGACGTGGTCGTCGTCGACACCGCCGGCCGCCTCGGCATCGACGCCGTACTCATGCAGCAGGCCGCCGACATCCGCGCCGCCGTGCAGCCCGACGAGGTGCTGTTCGTCGTCGACGCGATGATCGGCCAGGACGCCGTCACCACCGCCCAGGCCTTCGCCGACGGGGTCGGGTTCACGGGCGTCGTGCTCACCAAGCTCGACGGCGACGCCCGGGGCGGGGCGGCGCTGTCCGTCCGTCAGCTGACCGGCTCGCCGATCATGTTCGCCTCGACCGGCGAGAAGCTCACCGACTTCGATGTCTTCCACCCCGAGCGGATGGCGTCGCGGATCCTCGGCATGGGCGACGTGCTCACCCTGATCGAGCAGGCCGAGAAGGCGTTCGACGCCGACCAGGCCGAGGCCATGGCCGCCAAGGTCATGGCTGGCGACGAGTTCACCCTGGAGGACTTCCTCCAGCAGATGCAGACCATCCGCAAGATGGGCCCGATCGGCAACCTCCTCGGCATGCTGCCCGGCATGGGCCAGATGAAGGAGGCGATCGCCAACGTCGACGACCGCGACCTCGACCGCATCGAGGCGATCATCCGATCGATGACGCCGGCCGAGCGCGAGGACCCCAAGATCATCAACGGGTCGCGCCGGAGCCGCATCGCCGCCGGCTGCGGCATGGGCGTCGCCGACGTCAACGCCCTCGTCGACCGGTTCTTCGAGGCGCGCAAGATGATGAAGCAGATGACCGGCGGCCTGGGCCTGCCCGGGATGGGCCGCGCCGGCAAGGGCCCGAAGGGAAAGGCGGGCAAGAAGGCGAAGAAGCGCGGGCCCGGCCGGGTCGGGGGCCCCCGGCCGGCGGGGGCGCTGCCCGCGGGGGAGGCCGGCGC
>JALYNB010000060.1 GCA_030773395.1 Actinomycetota bacterium | reverse complement strand
TCGTGGTGGCGGTGGCGGTCGTGGAGGAAGCGGCCGGGCTCGAGGTTGTGCTCGCGGCCGTCGTACTCGAGCGCGAGGCGCGTGTCGACGTACGCGAGGTCGACGCGGGCGAGGAACGGGCCGTCGGCCCCGCGCACGACGCGCCGTTGACCACCCGGACGTCCCTGGCGTCCAGGGGCGCGCTGACGGCCCGCCGACCACCCGCTGACCTCCTGGCCGAGGGCCTGCGCGACGGTGAACGGGTCGGAGCCGAGGTGGTCGAGTTCGAGCACCGGTGGAGCGTGCACGTCCGCGTCCCCGGTGGCTGTCCGTCGCCCACAGCCCCGCGCCCTCCGCGCCGATCAGTCGCCCCCGCTCGGGTCGGCGTCCGCGTTGTCGGGTGTCGGCGTCTGGTCGACGCGAGGGGCGCGGGACCCGGCCGCAGGTCCTACCGGCCCGCCGCCGCCTTCAGCGCCTCGGCCCGGTCCGTTCCCTCCCAGGTGAACTCCGGCTCGCTCCGCCCGAAGTGCCCGTACGCCGACGTCTTCGAGTAGATCGGCCGCAGCAGGTCGAGGTCACGGATGATCGCCGCCGGCCGCAGGTCGAACACCGACAGCACGGCCTTCGCGATCGCCTCGTCGTCCACGACCCCGGTGCCGAACGTCTCGACGAAGAAGCCGACGGGCTCGGCCTTGCCGATCGCGTACGCGACCTGCACCTCGCACCGCCGCGCCAGCCCCGCCGCCACGACGTTCTTCGCCACCCAGCGCATCGCGTACGCCGCCGACCGGTCGACCTTCGACGGGTCCTTGCCGCTGAACGCACCCCCGCCGTGCCGCGCCATGCCGCCGTAGCTGTCCACGATGATCTTACGGCCGGTCAGGCCGGCGTCGCCCATCGGCCCGCCGATCTCGAACCGCCCGGTGGGGTTGACGAGCAGCCGGTGGCCGCTGGCGTCCAGGCCCATCTCCGTCACCACGGGCAGGACGACCTGCTCCTCGACGTCGGGCTTGAGCAGCGTCTCCAGGTCGATGTCGGCGGCGTGCTGCGACGACACCACCACGGTGTCGAGCCGCACCGGCCGGTCGTCGACGTACTCGACCGTGACCTGCACCTTGCCGTCGGGCCGCAGGTAGGGCACCGACCCGTCCTTGCGCACGGCCGCGAGGCGGCGCGCCAGCCGGTGCGACATCGCGATCGGCAGCGGCATCAGCTCGGGCGTCTCGTCGACCGCGTAGCCGAACATCAGCCCCTGGTCGCCGGCGCCCTGGCGGTCGAGCTCGTCGGAGTCGCCCTCGACCCGCGCCTCGTAGGCGACGTCCACACCCTGGGCGATGTCGGGCGACTGCGACCCGATCGACACCGAGACGCCGCAGGACGCCCCGTCGAACCCCTTGCGGGACGAGTCGTAGCCGATCTCGAGGATGGTGTCGCGGACGATCGTCGGGATGTCCGCGTAGGCCGAGGTGGTCACCTCGCCCGCGACGTGCACCTGCCCGGTCGTGATGAGGGTCTCCACGGCCACCCGCGCGCGCGGGTCCTCCCGCAGCAGGGCGTCGAGGACCGCGTCACTGATCGCGTCGGCGATCTTGTCGGGGTGGCCCTCGGTGACGGACTCAGAGGTGAACAGGCGCCGGGACACGGTCCTCCAGCCGGACGGGTGCGGGCTGCGACCGCCCCGGGGACAGGGGACGACGCACGGTCGCGGGCGAGTCTAGTCACCCGCGCGCGGGCAGCCGCTCCGCCACGAGGTCCCACACGACGTCCGCGAGCAGCTCCTTCGGGCCCCGCGGCACGGGGATCTCCGCGCCGTCGGCCGCCAGCACGACGGCCTCGTTGTCGGCGGACTCGAACCCCGTCGGGTGGCCCGCCTCCCCCACCTCGTTGACCACGAGCAGGTCGCAGCCCTTGCGCGCGAGCTTGGCCCGGCCGTGGTGGAGCACGGACCCCGAGGCGTCCCCGGTCTCGGCGGCGAAGCCGACCACGACCGTCGAGGCGGGCAGCCGCCCGGCGGCCCGGTCGGCACCCAGCTCGGCGAGGACGTCCACCGTGCGGGTGAGCACGACCGGCTCCGGGTCGGACCCGTCGGCGGCCTTCTTCGTCTTCGCCGTACGGCGGGCAGCGGGCCGGAAATCTGCGACCGCCGCCGCCATCACGATCGCGTCGGGAGGGGGGGCATCCGCGCCGGGTGCCAGGGCCGCGCGCACCGCATCCCGGAGCTCGTCGGCCGATCCGACGGCGACGACGTCGACCCCCGCCGGCGGGGGCAGCGCGACGTTGGCCGCGACCAGCGTCACCCGCGCCCCGCGTGCCGCGGCCACCCGGGCCAGCGCCACCCCCTGCCGGCCGGAGGACCGGTTGCCGAGGAACCGCACGGGGTCGAGGTGCTCTCGGGTGCCGCCCGCGCTCACGACGACGTGCCGCGCCGCCAGGTCGGGCCGCAGCCCGCGCTGCCCCCGGGCCAGCACGACCC
>JALYNB010000059.1 GCA_030773395.1 Actinomycetota bacterium | reverse complement strand
AGGAACGTCACCTCCGGCGTCGACGCGGACGACACCTCCCACCCGAGCGCGGTGTAGAAGGCCGTCGCCCGAGCGACGTCGGCCACCCCCAGCGTCACGAGCGACACCCGCGCCGGAACCGTCACTCGACTCTTCTCTCACCCACGCGCGCAGTGTGACCCACCAGACAGGGGCCGCGGGCGACGCCGGTGGCACGCTGGTGCGCGGACGGGGACGCGCGCCCTGCGCGCCTCGAGCCACCGGAGGAGCCCCATGACCACTCCCACCCTGTACGGCGGCCCGCCCAACCGGCGCGTCACCGTCCGCGACGTGCAGGCCGCGACCGACCGCGGCGAGCGGTTCGCCATGCTCACGGCGTACGACGCCCTCACCGCCCGCGTCTTCGACGAGGCCGGGATCCCGCTGCTGCTCGTCGGCGACAGCGCCGCGAACGTCGTCTACGGCTACGACTCGACCGTGCCGGTGACCGTCGACGAGCTGCTGCCGCTGGTGCGCGGGGTCGTGCGCGGCAGCCGCCGGGCGCTGGTGGTCGCCGACCTGCCGTTCGGCTCGTACCAGTCCTCCCCCGCGCAGGCGCTCGACACCGCCGCCCGCTTCCTCAAGGAGGGCGGGGCCGCGGCGGTGAAGCTCGAGGGCGGGCAGCGGGTCGTGCCGCAGGTGCGGGCGCTCGTCGAGGCCGGCGTACCGGTCATGGCCCACCTCGGGCTCACCCCGCAGAGCGTGAACGTGTTCGGCGGCTACCGGGTCCAGGGCCGCGGCGAGGCCGGGGAGCAGCTGCTGGCCGACGCGCTGGCGCTGGAGGAGGCGGGCGCGTTCGCCGTCGTCCTGGAGGTGGTGCCCGCGGATCTCGCTGAGCGGGTCAGCAAGTCCCTCGACATCCCGACGATCGGGATCGGGGCAGGGGCCGGCTGCGACGGCCAGGTGCTGGTCTGGCAGGACATGGCCGGCCTCACGCCCGAGCCGTCGCCGAAGTTCGTGAAGCGGTACGCCGACCTGCGCGGCACGCTCGCCGACGCCGCCCGCGCGTACGCCGTGGACGTCCGTGACGGCCGCTATCCGGGGCCGGACCAGGCCTACAGTTGACCTCACGGCCTGGCGCCCCCCGAACCGGCGCCGCCGTCGATCAGCCGCAAACCCCCGCGGCCCCGCGTCCGTTTCGGCCGGCTCTTGTGACTGATCAGCGGCAGCCCGGGGGTCCAGGCGCCGAGTCGGCCGCACCGCGCCGGCGATCAGGCGCGAACCGGCTGGGCGACGACTGTTCCGCCGCGTCTTCGCGTCTGGTCGCCGCGCCGGTGGTCGCCGCTGCGCCCCAGCGACACGGCGTACTGTCGCAACCGTGACCGGCACGCCACACCTGGCCGTGCAGGCGTCGCTGTTCGGCGCCGGCGAGCCGGAGGTCGACCACGGGCTGACCGGGCTCGTGCGGCACGACCTCGACGAGCGCTCCTGGGTCGACCACGTCCCCGGCTGGCTGTCCGGCGACGACACGCTCTTCGCCGAGCTCGAGCGGTCGGCGCCGTGGCGCCAGCGCCAGCGGCAGATGTGGGACACGGTCGTGGAGGAGCCGCGGCTCGTCGCCCTGTACTACGACCTGCGCGCCCTGCCCCCGGTCCTCGACGAGGCGCGGCGCCTGCTGTCGGCCCGGTACAAGGTCGGGCTCGACTCCTGCCTCGTCAACCTCTACCGCGACGGCCGAGACAGCGTCGCCTGGCACGGCGACACGGTCCGGAAGCGGCTCCCCGAGGCCGTCGTTGTGACGATCTCCCTCGGCGCGCGGCGGGCGTTCCACGTCCGGCCGCGCGGCGGCGGGGGCACGGTGCTGACCCTGCACCCGGGCGCCGGCGACTTGGTGGTCATGGGCGGGCGCATGCAGCACGAGTGGGAGCACACCGTGCCGAAGACCGCCCGCGTCGCCGGACCGCGGATGAGCGTGACGATGCGCCACTCCCGGCCGGTCGCCACGCCCTCACGCTGATCCACAGCGAGCCACCAGTCGGCAGCGCTGTCGATCAGCAGTCGCACCAGTACCTCGCTGTGGATCAGGGCCAGAGCGTATGCGCGTCACACCCCGGTGACCCGGATCCCGGCGTGCGTCCCGTAGCGCTTGTTGATCGCGATGAGGTTCGCGGTCAGCGCCTCGACCTGGCCGGCATTGCGCAGCCGCCCCGCCCACACGCCGCGCATCCCGGGCACGCGCTCGAGCATCGCCTGCAGC
>JALYNB010000058.1 GCA_030773395.1 Actinomycetota bacterium | reverse complement strand
CGCAGGTCCTGCACGCCGCCGGCCGCGACGAGCCGGCCCCGGTCGATGATGACCACGGACTCGCAGAGGCGCTCGACGAGGTCGAGCTGGTGGCTGGAGAACAGCACCGGGACGCCCCGCCGCACCTGCTCGAGCAGCACCTCGCTGAGCGTGTCGACCCCGACGGGGTCGAGCCCGCTGAACGGCTCGTCCAGCACGAGCAGGTCGGGCGCGTGCACGAGCGCGGCCGCGAGCTGGACGCGCTGCTGGTTGCCGAGCGACAGGGCCTCCACCCGCTCACCGGCTCGCCGCTCCAGGCCGAACCGGGCGAGCCACCCCCGCGCCGCCTCCCGGGCCGCCCGCCGGCCGAGCCCGCGCAGCCGGGCGAAGTACGCCATCTGGTCGCCGACGCGCATCTTCGGGTAGAGCCCGCGCTCCTCCGGCATGTAGCCGAACCGGCGCCGCGCCGCGCGGTCGACGGGGCGGCCGTTCCACAGCACGACACCCTCGTCGGGCCGGCTGACGCCCATCACCGCGCGCATCGCCGTCGTCTTGCCGGCGCCGTTCGCGCCCACGAACCCGCACATGACCCCGGGGGCCACGGTCATCGAGAGCCGGTCGAGCGCCACGATGTCCCCAAAACGGCGGCTCACGCCCTGCAGCTCGAGCACGTCTCCCCCTCGGTCCGGTTCGGGGACCGTATCCGGGCTCAGAACCAGGCGTCGGCCATGTCCACGGTGGTCCGGTCGAGGCTCGCGAGCAGGTCGAGCTGCGCCGAGGTCTTCGGCAGCTCGTACCGGAAGAAGAACCGCGCCGCCTGCCGCTTGCCGTCGTAGAAGTCACCCTCGCGACCGGCAGCCGCGAGCCACTGCTCCAGCCACAGCCAGGCGACGACGACGTGCCCGACGGCCTCGAGGTACGCCGACGCGTTGGCCAGCGTGGTCTCGGCGTCGCCCGCGCCCCACAGCGTCGCGGTCACGGCGCCGACGCGGTCGAGCGCCCCGCCCAGCTGCGCGCCGAGCTCCGCCGCCTCCCCGCCGGCGTCGGTCGCCCGCGCCACGGTCGCCCCGAGCACCTCCCCGAGCAGCCTCAGGCCCGCGCCGCCCTGCAGAACGACCTTGCGGCCGAGCAGGTCGAGCGCCTGGATGCCGTGGGTCCCCTCGTGGATGGGGTTGAGCCGGTTGTCGCGGTAGTGCTGCTCGACGTCGTACTCGCGTGTGTATCCGTAACCGCCGTGCACCTGGATCGCGAGCGAGTTCGCCTCGAGGCACCACTGCGAGGGCCACGACTTCGCGATCGGCGTGAGCACGTCGAGCAGCAGGGACGCGCGGTTCCGGTCGGCCTGCGTCTCGGCGGTGCGCTCCTCGTCGAGCAGGCGCCCGCAGTAGAGGACGAGGGCGAGCGCGCCCTCGACGTACGCCTTCTGCGCGAGCAGCATCCGCCTCACGTCGGGGTGCGCGACGATCGGCACCTGCGGGGCGGCGGGATCTTTGGCGCCGAGCGGCCGTCCCTGCGGGCGGGTCCGGGCGTACTCCAGCGACTTGAGGTAGCCGGTGTAGCCGAGCGCCATCGCGCCGGAGCCGACGCCCACCCGCGCCTCGTTCATCATGTGGAACATGCAGGCGAGCCCGCCGTGCAGCTCGCCGACGAGGTGGCCGACCGCGCCGGGCCGACCGCCCGGTCGGTGCCGGCCCTCGCCGAAGTTCAGCAGTGTGTTCGTCGTGCCGCGGTAGCCCATCTTGTGGTTCAGCCCGGCGAGCACGACATCGTTGCGCTCACCGACCTCGCCCCCGTCGCCGACCAGGAACTTGGGGACGCAGAACAGCGAGATGCCCTTCACCCCGGCCGGGCCGCCGGGCACCTTCGCGAGCACCAGGTGCACGATGTTCTCGCTGAGCTCGTGCTCGCCCGCCGAGATCCACATCTTGTTGCCGACCAGCCGGTACGTGCCGTCGGGCTGCGGCTCGGCGCGGGTCGTGATGTCGGCGAGCGACGACCCCGCCTGCGGCTCCGACAGGCACATGGTGCCCGTGAACCGGCCCTCGACCATGGGCTTGACGAACCGCTCGACCTGGTCGGCGGTGCCGTGGGCGAGCAGCAGGTTGGCGTTGCCGATGGTCAGGAAGGGGTACGACGACGTGCCGACGTTCGCCGCTTGGAACCACGCGAAGCAGGCCTGGGCGACGACCGACGGCAGCTGCATGCCGCCGACCTCGTAGTCCATTGCGCTGCCGAGGAGACCGGTCTCGGCGAAGACGTGGAGCGCCTGCGCCACCTCGGGGATGAGCGTGACGCGTCCGCCGTCGAGGACCGGCTCGTTCTCGTCCGCCTTCCGGTTGTGCGGCGCGAACTGCTCGGTCGCGACCCGCTCGGCGAGGTCGAGCGCGGCGTCGAACGTGTCCCGCGAGTGGTCGGCGTGACGCGGGCGCTTGACCAGCTGCTCGACGTCGAGCCAGTCGTAGAGCAGGAAGTCGAGGTCGCGGCGGGACAGGAGGGTGCTGCGCACGGGGTCTCCGGGATCGAGGGCGTCGCTGGCTTCAGGTCGCACGGAGGGGGCAGTGCAGGCCGGGCACGGCCACCGGCAGCGGCCAGGCGAGAGGAGTGTTGCCGACCGCGGCTGGCGGGATGAGCGCCGCTCAGTGGAGCAGCGGCAGGGCATCATGTCAGCAGGCGGGGCGTGGGACGGGTCCCGGCGGCTGCAGGAGGAGGTCGGTTGGCGCAGCACCCGGACGACGTAGCCGTCGGCACCCCAGGAGCTGTGAGCCGACTACGCCGACCTCGCGCTGCGCCTGCTCGGCACGGCCCCGGGGGCTCGCTGCTGCCCGCCGCGTCCCATGCGAGCCCGAGCGACACCGACCGACCCGCCTGGTGCGGGGCCCGGGCATGGTCGCAGTCCCCCGTCGCGACCTGTCTGGGCCTGCTGGTCCTGGCGGCGGCCGCCGCCCTGGTCACCGGGCGAGCCCTCGCCGTGGCCCGCGATCCGGCCCCGGTCCTGCACTGGAAGCTGGCCCAGTACTGGCTGGACTACGAGTTCGGCTTCGTCCGCCGGGCCCTGCCTGGCGAGCTCCTGTCTCGGGTGACGGGCGGCCCGCCGGGCAGTGTCGCCCTCGTCCAGGCCGTCGGCACGGGGCTGACGGTCGCGGCGGCGCTGGCCGTCGTGCCACTGGCACTCCGGTTCGCCGGTCGCGCCAGGGGCACGGCGACGAGACTCCTCGTCGTCGCGACGCTGCTGGTGTCCCCGCTCACGGTGGCGCTCCTGCTGCACGACCTGGGCCGGTACGACGGGGTGGGGGTGCTCGTGCTCGCCGCACTGGTCGTGGCTTCCGGCTGGCGGCGACTGCCGACCTGGGCCGGGACCGGGCTGGTGGCGGTCCTGCTCGCCGGCGCGACGGCCACCGAGGAGTTCCTCGTCGCGCTGCTGGCTCCGGCGGCGCTGGCCCGCACGGCACTGCTCGCCGGCACTGCCGAGCGCTCCCGCGCCTGGATCCATCCGGCGGTGGCGGTCGGGCCTGCGGTCGCGGTGGCGGCCGCGAGCCTGCTGGTGCCCCCGCCGGGACAGGCGCTGGCCGTGGCCCGGCAGAGGGCGGAGGCGGCGGGAGTGGGACCGCTGCGGGGATGGGGGGACGCCCTGTCGGCCGTGGACCGAGGACTCACCGAGAACGTCGGCTTCTTCGACCTCTTCGGGGCCGCGGAGGTCATCGGCACTCTCATGCTGTGGGCGACCGTCTGGGCGTCCACGGTGGCGCTGCTCACCCGGCTGCTCGGTACGACCCGGGACAGATGGTGGTGGGCGCTCGTGGTCTGGTTCGCCGCCGTGGCGCTGGCGCTCAGCGCGGTAGGCGTGGACTTCAGGCGGTGGTTCGGGCTGGCGCTGCTGGGACTCGTCGCGGCGGCCACCCTTGTCCGACCGGAGCCTGCTCGGGAGCCGCAGGCCCTGCCGCCCGGGCCCGGCGCGCTGTCGGCGTTCATCCTGCTCGCCGTGCTGGGCGTCCGGACCGCGGACCTGCCGGTCGTACCCGTGGCACCGGCGGTCCTGCTCGCCTCGAGCTGCGCCGGGGGGTGCTGACCGGTCGTCGTCCCGCGGGGGAGCACCACCGTCAGGCACCGGACCTGCCGCTGCCGCCCGCCTCCCCGCCGACGACTTCGGCTTGCGGGAGGAGGAGCTCGGCCACGACAGGTAGGTGGTCCGAGCCCTGGCCGGGGGCGACCTCAACGGAGCGCACGCGCAGGTCGGGGCTGTGCAGCACGTAGTCGATCCGGCGTGGCGGCTCGACGACGGTCGCTCCGGATCCCCGGCCTGCTCCCGCCCACGCGTCGAGGAGCCCCTGTCCCACCAGCCCCACCTCGACCGACTCCGGCACCGCGTTGAGGTCGCCGGTGACGACGACCGGACCCCCTCGCTCCCGGAGCGCCGCCCGGACGGCACGGGCCTGCCGCAGCCGCTCGGACCGGTCACGGTGCTCGAGGTGGGTGGTGACGAGACGGACCCGCCCCCCCGGCACCGAGAGGACGGCCTCGAGCAGCCCACGCTGCTCCACCACGCCGCTCCGCGGCAGCAGCGTGTGCCTCGAGTCCACGACCGGGCGCGAGGTGAGGATCGCCAGCCCGTAGCGCCGCCGGGTGCCGTGCCCGGCCGCGGCTGCGGCTGCGGGAAGGTCGAGGTTCGGCGCGTAGAGGACGCGCATGTCCAGGGAAGCCGCCAGCACGCCCACCTGGTCGGCGAACCCGCTGCGCGGGCCCCAGTGCTGGTCGACCTCCTGCAGGCCTACGGCATCCGCCCGGAGTGCGCGGATCTCCTCGGCGACCCGGGTCAGGTCGAGCCGGCCGTCCCGCCCGACCGCGTGGTGGATGTTGTACGTCGCGACCCGCAGGCTGGCCTCCGGTTCGGAGAGCCGAGGTGCCCCGAGGACGACCACTGCCACCGCGACGGAGACCACGACGGCCAGGCGACGAGGGAACGCGTGCACGGTCGCAGGGTCCTCCACGACCCGTCTACGTGGCCCTCCCGAGCACCCGACCCGTGCCCGGCCACGTCCTTCCGGACGTCCGCGTGCGACCCTCGGCCGGTGACCGATCTGGAGCAGGTGCGGGCCCGGGCGCTGGCCGCGACGGAGGGCCCGTGGCAGCGGCACGGCAGCGACGTGTGGGCCGAGGGCTCCCCCGACCCGCTGTTCCGCGGCCGGGACGGGTCGGCGGAGGTGCGGCACCAGGCCGACGCGGACGCCGAGTTCGTCGCCCACGCCCGCGAGGACGTGCTGCAGCTGCTGGCACTGCTGGACCAGCGGGAGTGAGGTCGGCGGGACTGACCCGCGGTGGAGCCGCCTGTCGGAATCGAACCGACGACCTTCTCATTACGAGTGAGACGCTCTGCCGACTGAGCTAAGGCGGCGCGCTGCGCGCTGCGCGCAGTCTGCCACAGCGCGCCACGCCCCCTCGCACGGGTGCGGACCCTCCGGCGGTCAGGGCAGCTCCACGTCGACCACCAGCGGCAGGTGGTCGCTGCCACCGATCCGCGGCACCTCGGCACGCAGCGGTTGCACCTCCCCGCGGACGAGCACCGCGTCGACCCGCCGCAGCGGGAAGCGCGCCGGCTGCGTGCGGCCGACCAGGTGCCCGGAGGCCCAGCGCGACGGCACCGCGCTCACCGTCGCCCCCGCGAACGGCCACGCGCCCCCGGACCGCTCCGGGGCTTCCACCCAGGCGTCCCGCCAGCCGCGCAGCGGTGCCAGCTCCGCGGCCGCCGGCCGGGCGTTGAGGTCGGCGAGCAGGAGGGCAGGCCCGGCCACGTCGAGGGACGCGATGCGCTCGGCCTGCCGTCGGCGTACGGCGGCAGACCCGAAGTCGAGGTGCGTGACCAGCACGGTCACGGGGCCGACGGCCATGCTCACCTCCGCGTGCAGCACGACCCGGTGCTCGGTCCCGGGCAGACGCAGGGGCAGCAGCTTTACGAGTCGGGCGGGGGCGCGGGTGAGCAGCGCGACGCCGTACTCCCCGTCGGGGGCGCCGGCGCTCGGCGCGGGCCGGTGCAGCGCGGGGCCCCGGAGAAGGTGCATGCCGAGGGCCTCGGCGATCTCGTCCGGCTGGTCGCGCCAGTCCGACCGGGCGTCGAAGCCGCGGTCGACCTCCTGCAGGCCGACCACGTCCGGACCGAGCGCGGCGAGGTTGCCGGCGATGCGCGCGAGGTCGAGGCGGCCGTCCATGCCGACGCCGTGGTGGACGTTCCACGTGACGAGCCGCAGCCGCTCGGACCCTGCCGGCACGTCCCTCACCCGGCGCGCAGGGCGAGGGCCATCTCCTCGACCGCGAGCAGCGGGTCGACGGAGGCGTCCACGGCCCGGCCGCAGGCGAGGACGGCCTCGATGCGCCGCAGGGTCTGGGCCGGGCTGGACCCCCGGGCCACGCGCGAGGCAACGTCCCCCGCGTCGCCGTGCACCGCGGCCACCCGGGCCCCCGACTGCAGCACGAGCACGTCGCGGTAGAACGCCGCGAGGTCGGTGAGGGCCCGGTCGAAGGCGTCGCGCTGCGTGCGCGTGGCCCGCGACTTCTGCCGCTGCTCCAGCTCCTTGACCGCGCCCGCGCTGCCGCGCGGGGCGGCCGAGGACGCGCGGCCCTTCCCCCGCGTGCCGCCGCTGCCGAGCGCCGCCAGCAGCGCTGCGCTCTCCTCCTCCTCGAGGGGCCGGACGGCGCGGTCCGCGTCCTCCTTGACGGCCTCGACCAGGTCTCGCGCCGCGGCGTAGCAGCGGCCGACGGAGCGCAGCTCCTTCGCGAGCTCCAGCACCTGCAGGCGGCGCTGCCGGGCCTGCTCGTCAGTGGCGAGGCGGCGGGCCCGCCCGACGTGCCCCTGGGCGGCCCGGGCCGCCCACGACGCCTGGGCGACGTCGACCCCGTCGCGGCGTTGCAGCATCTCCGCGACGGCCCCGACCGACGGCGTCCGCAGGCGGACGTGGCGACACCGGGACCGGATGGTGGGCACGAGGTCCTCGGGCGTGGGTACGCACAGCAGCCAGACGCCGCGCGGTGGCGGCTCCTCCACGGCCTTGAGCAGCGCGTTGGCGGCGTCCTCGGTGAGCCGGTCGGCGTCCTCGAGGAGCACGACCTGCCACCGCCCGAGCGCCGCGGCCCGGGCGCTGTCGGCCACGAGCCGGCGGGCGTCCTTCACGCCGATGCTGAGTCCCTGCGGCGTGACCACGTCGACGTCGGCGTGGGTGCCGGCGAGCGCCGTGTGGCAGCCGTCGCAGTGACCGCACCCGGGCTCCGCGCCCGCGACGCGCACGGGTTCGGTGCACTGCAGGGCCGCGGCGAACGCCCGGGCCGCGACCGACCGCCCCGAGCCCGGTGGCCCGGTGAACAACCAGGCGTGCGTCATGGCCCCCCGGCTCCCGTCGCTGCCCCGGACGACCCCGGCCGCGTCGACCGCGGCTGCGCGTAGCGAGGCGACGACGTCGTCCTGGCCGACCAGGGCGTCCCAGACCGTCACCGCTCGCCGCCAACCGGCACCGTCTGCTCGGGCGCCGCTCGCGTCGGCTCGGGGGCCGAGCGGGCGAGCAGCGCGTCGACCCGCTCCGCGACCCGCCGGGCGACCTCCTCCGGCGGCAGGTCGGCGGGCACGACGAGGTAGCGGGCCGGCGCCGCCGCCGCCAGCCGCAAGAAGCCGGAACGCACGCGCTCGTGGAACGCGAGCTCCTCGGCCTCCAGCCGGTCCGGGCCCTCCCCCCGACCGGCCGCCCTGGCCAGCCCGTCGGCGGGGGCGAGGTCGAGCAGCACGGTGAGGTCGGGGACGAGCCCCCCGGTCGCCCACGCCGAGAGCCGCGCGACCGAGTGCTCGGCCAGCACCCGCCCAGCGCCCTGGTAGGCGAGGGAGGAGTCGACGTACCGGTCGCTGATGACGACCGCGTCCCGCTCCAGGGCGGGCCGGACGACGGCGGCGACGTGCTCGGCGCGATCGGCGGCGTAGAGCAGGGCCTCGGTGCACGGCGACAGCTGCCCACCCGGCTCGAGCAGGAGCCCGCGGATCCGGGAGCCCACCGGGGTGCCGCCCGGCTCACGCGTCAGGACCACTTCCCGCGCGGGGGCGGCACCGGCCGTGGGGCCTCCGGCCTGCAGCCGCTGGGCGAGCAGCCGGGCCTGCGTCGACTTGCCGGTGCCCTCCCCGCCCTCGAAGACGACGAAGACCCCGGAGCCCACCGGGCGGGCCGGCGGCGTCTCGTGGCGCAGCGCCGCGAGCAGGTCGGCCCGCAGTGGTATGCCCCGGCGGTCATCCATCTGCCGGTAGGCGAGCACGCCGCCCAGCATCGCCACCAGACCCCCGACGAACAGGACAATGGAGACGCCGTCCAACCCGATCCGCCCCCCGGTCGGGAGGGTCAGCGACTGGTCGCCGATCGCGCCGACGAGGAAGGGCGTGACCGACAGCACGAGCAGCAGGTCGACGCGCAGCAGCGACGCCAGCAGCGAGAACGTGCGGCCCCGCACCTCGTCGGCCACCTCGCCACCGAGCAACGTGTAGCCCGAGACCCAGGCCACTCCGGCGCAGGCGCCGACCATCAGCACGACCAGGACGGCGAGCACGAGGTCGGCGACCAGGGCCGTCAGCGCGAGCGCGACACCCGCCCCGACCAGCGCCATCCCGAACAGCCGGCGCCGCGACAGCCCCGCGAGGAGCCGCGGCCCCAGCGCCATGCCGCCCGCGAGGCCCAGGAACACGGCGCCGAACAGCACGCCGTACCCGGCGTCGCCGCCGCCCCGCTGGTCGGAGTAGAGCCGCCCCGTCGCGATGATCACGCCGCCGGCCGCCGTGGCCCCGAGGATGCCGACGATCAGGCCGCGCACCAGCGGGGTGTGGCCCACGAACGCCCAGCCGTCGAGGATCGACCGGAGCAGCCCCGGGCCGGAGGCGCGGTCGGCGCGGCTCTGGCGCCGCCCGCTGATCTCGGGGATCCGGGCGACGGCCAGGGCGGCGAACAGGAACGTCGCGGCGTTGAAGTAGAGGGCGAGCTGGACGGGGTTGGCCCCGAGCCCCGGCACGGCGGCGCCGAGCCGGTCGGCGACGACCGAGAGCACGGCGAAGGCCCCCGCGGCGATGACCGCGCTGCCGTACGTCGTGACGAGGTTGATCTGCACCGCGGACTCGAGCCGCTCCGGCGGCACCAGCCGCGGCACCGACGCCTCCTTGGCCGGCAGCCAGAACAGGCTGACGGACTCGATGAGGAACGTCGCGACGATCAGCCACTGCAGCGTGCCCACGAGCGGGATCGACGCGAACAGCGCGAAGCGCAGCAGGTCGCCCACGACCATCGTGATGCGCCGGTCGAACCGGTCGGCGAACGCGCCCGCGAAGGGGCTGAGCACCAGGTCGGGCAGGAGCCGGACGAACAGCACCCCACCGATCGCGTAGGTCTGCGCGCGGAAGTCGTCGGCCAACCGGGCCGCGAGCCCCGTGGTCGCCAGCAGCCCCAGCCAGTCCCCGAAGCTCGACACGGCGAGCACGACCCACAGCCGGCGGAAGGCCGGCACCTCCAGGGCCGCGCGCACGCCGCCGCTGGGCTCCGGGGCGGCGCTGCTAGCTGCGGCAGGGTTTGGCGGGATCGCGGCCTCCCCGGCTCGGCATTCGGATGGGCTCAGCGTATGCGCCCGGCAGGGCCCCAGCCGCGGGTTCGTCGCGGCTGCGGCCCGCCGGGCGCGCCCGTCACTCCTCCGGCGGGGCCGAAGTCTTCTTCGCCGCGGCCCTCGTGGCCGAAGCCTTCTTCGCCGGCGCCTCGGCAGCCGCCTTCGTGCCCGCCGGCTTCTTCACCGCCGTCTTCTTCGCGGGCGTCTTCTTCGCGGGCGTCTTCGCCGCCTTCGCCGGCGCCTTGCGGGCCGCCTTCTTGGGCGCCGGCCCGCGGGCACGCCGCTCCGCGAGCAGCTCGGACGCCCGCTCGTCGGTGAGCTCCCCGATGTCGTCGCCCTTGCGGAGGCTCGCGTTCGTCTCCCCGTCGGTGACGTACGGGCCGAAGCGGCCCTCCTTCACGACCATGGGCTTGCCGGAGGCGGGGTCGGTGCCGAGCTCCTTCAACGGCGGCTTGGGGGCCGCCCGGCCGCGGGTCTTCGGCTGCGCGAGCAGCTGGGCGGCCTCCTCGAGGGTCACCGTGAGCAGCTGCTCCTCGGTTTCCAGCGAGCGGGAGTCGGTACCGCGCTTCACGTACGGGCCGTACCGGCCGTTCTGGGCGGTGACCGGCTCGCCGTCGATCTCGCCGAGGGTCCGCGGCAGCGTGAGCAGCCGCACCGCGTCGTCGAGCGTCACGGTGTCGAGGTCCATGGACCGGAACAGTGACGCCGTCCGCGGCGCCTCTTTGGACCCCTCGGGCGGCACGGTGGTGACGTACGGTCCGAACCGGCCGGCCTTCGCGACGACGCGCTCGCCCGTGTCGGGGTGGGTGCCGAGCTCGCGCTCGCCGCTGGGGGCGGAGAGCAGCTCGATCGCCTTGGCGACGGTGAGCTCGTCGGGCGCCAGGTCCTCCGGCACGCTCGCCCGGTCACCCTCGTCGCCGTCGAGGGCCTCGCGCTGCACGTACGGCCCATACCGCCCGACGCGGACGACGACCTCCCGGCCCTCGTCGTCCCGGCCGAGGGAGATCGAGTTGACCTCGCGCGCGTCGATGTCGGCGAGGTTGTCCGCGACGAGCTTCTTCAGCCCACCCGCCTCGCCGAGCCCGCCCTCGTGACCGCCGCCGCCGCCGAAGTAGATGCGCGACAGCCAGGACACTCGCTCCTGCGCCCCGTGGGCGATGGCGTCGAGGTCGTCCTCCAGGGAGGCCGTGAAGCTGTAGTCGATGAGGCGCGGGAAGTGGCGCTCGAGCAGCCCGATCACCGCGAACGCCGTCCAGGACGGGACGAGCGCGCTGCCCTTCTTCCACACGTAGCCGCGGTCCTGAATAGTCTGGATGATCGACGCGTACGTCGACGGCCGGCCGACCTCCAGCTCCTCCAGCCGCTTCACGAGGCTGGCCTCCGTGTACCGGGGCGGCGGGCTCGTCTGGTGGCCGGAGGGGGTGAGCTCCGTGGCCGTCAGGGCGTCGCCCTCGCTGACCCGCGGCAGCCGCCGCTCGCGGTCGTCGAGCTCGGCGTCGGGGTCGTCGGCGCCCTCCACGTACGCCCGGAGGAAGCCCGGGAACGTGATGGTCTTGCCAGTGGTCGCGAACTCCACCCGCTCGCCCCTGCTGCTCGCGCCGGCGAGGAGGAGCCGGACCGACTGGCCCCGGGCGTCGGTCATCTGCGAGGCGACGGTGCGCTGCCAGATGAGCTCGTAGAGGCGCATCTCGTCGCTGCCGAGCTCGCCCGCGACCTGCCCTGGCGTGCGGAACACGTCACCCGAGGGTCGGATCGCCTCGTGCGCCTCCTGCGCGTTCTTCACCTTCTTCGCGTAGGTGCGCGGGGCGTCGGGCACGTACTCCGGGCCGTAGAGCTCCCGGGCCTGGGAGCGGGCGGCCCGCAGCGCCGTCTCCGACAGGTTCGTCGAGTCGGTGCGCATGTAGGTGATGTAGCCGCGCTCGTAGAGCCGCTGCGCGGTCTGCATGGTGCGCTGCGCGGTGAAGCGCAGCTTCCGCCCCGCCTCCTGCTGCAGCGTCGAGGTCATGAAGGGCGGGTACGGCTTGCGCGTGTAGGGCTTCTCCTCCACCGACGCGACGGCGACGTCCGCCCCGGCGAGCCGGTCGGACAGGCCGCGGGCGTCGGACTCGTCGAGCACGCGGGGGGCGGGGTCGCTGCCCTTCAGCCGCCCGTCCGGTCCGAAGTCGCGGCCGGTGGCCACCCGGCGGCCGTCCAGTGTCACGAGGGCTGCGGTGACCGCCCGGGGCTCGTCGCGTTCGAGCCGGGCCGCGGCCGCCTCGTCGATCGCGAACTGCCCGTCCACGGACCACCAGTCGGCCGGTACGAACGCCATGCGCTCCCGCTCGCGCTGCACGACGATGCGCGTCGCCACCGACTGCACGCGGCCGGCCGAGAGCTTCGGCAGCACCTTCTTCCACAGGACCGGGCTGACCTCGTAGCCGTAGAGCCGGTCGAGGACGCGCCGGGTCTCCTGGGCGTCGACGAGCTGCCGGTTGAGCTCGCGCGGCTCGGCGACGGCCCGCTGGATGGCGTCGCGAGTGATCTCGTGGAAGACCATCCGGCGCACGGGCACCGTGGGCTTCAGCGTCTCCAGCAGGTGCCACGCGATGGCCTCGCCCTCGCGGTCCTCGTCCGTGGCGAGGTAGAGCTCGCTCGCCTCCTTGAGCAGCGACTTGAGCTTCGCGACCTGGCTCTTCTTGTCGGGGCTGACGACGTACAGGGTGGCGAAGTCGTTGTCGACGTCGACCCCCAGCCGCGCCCACGGCAGGCCCTTCTGGGCGGCGGGGACGTCGGCGGCGTTGCGCGGCAGGTCGCGGATGTGGCCGATGGAGGACTCGACGACGAAGTCGCCGCCGAGGTAGCCCGCGATCGTCTTCGCCTTGGCTGGCGACTCGACGATGACCAGGCGCCGCCCGGCCGGGGTGGACGTCGCGGCACGGCCGCGCCCCGTCGGGGCGCGGCCGCTCGTGGAGAGAGCGGCGTCCTGGGTCTGCGTCACGGGGGCTCCTGGCTGGGGACTTCTGGGTTCGTGCTGGGTCGACGGTACGGCGAGCGCGAGGCAGTCACGCACCGTCCCCACCCGACAGCGGAGAGCCGCCGGGAGGTGGAGTGTGACCGCTGGCGGGTGCGCCTTGTCAACCTCGTCGCCAACCTCGCACATCCGTCCCGCGTTCCCCAGCCGGTTCCGCCGGGAGCGGCCCGCGACACACCCCACCTCACCCGACCGGCCAGTCCCCGGGGGGCACGCCGTCTGGCGGGTCCCCGACGAGCTCTCGGAGCCGGGCACCCCGGCGGCGACCGGGAAGCCGGTACGCCGGCCCGCCGGCGCGCTCGGTCAGGAACACCGCGGGCAGCCCCGCGCGGGCGAGCGCGGCGCCGACGGG